>JBGAIS010000019.1:0-10647 GCA_044225355.1 Casimicrobiaceae bacterium
CTCATCGCGTCGGGCGGCGCGTCCGCCGTGCTGCATTGAAATTCGTCTTGGTGAAACCGGAGAAGCGAGCATGACCGTCAAAGTCGCCATCAACGGCTACGGCCGTATCGGCCGCAACATCCTTCGCGCGCATTACGAGGGCGGCAAGAAGCACGACCTCGAGATCGTCGCGATCAACGACCTC
Source organism: Casimicrobiaceae bacterium (assembly GCA_044225355.1). Lineage (GTDB taxonomy): Bacteria > Pseudomonadota > Gammaproteobacteria > Burkholderiales > Casimicrobiaceae > VBCG01. Next base: position 185 of record JBGAIS010000019.1, read on the forward strand.
GGCAGCCCCGAGACCAACGCCCACCTCACGCGATACGACACCGCGCACGGCAAATTCCCCGGCAAGGTGGAGGTCGACGGCGACGCGATGGTCGTCGACGGCGACCGCATCAAGGTCTTCGCGCAGCGCGATCCCGCGAAGCTCCCGTGGGGCGAGCTCGGCGTCGACGTCGTGCTCGAGTGCACGGGCTTCTTCACGACGAAGGAGAAGGCGGGCGCGCACCTCGCGGGCGGCGCGAAGAAGGTCGTCATCTCCGCGCCCGGCGGCAAGGACGTCGACGCCACCGTGGTGTACGGCGTCAACCACGACGTGCTGAAGGCGTCGCACACGGTGATCTCCAACGCCTCGTGCACCACCAACTGCCTCGCTCCGCTCGTCAAGCCGCTGCACGACAAGATCGGCGTGGTCACGGGCCTCATGACGACCGTGCACGCGTACACCAACGACCAGGTGCTCACCGACGTCTACCACGAGGATCTTCGCCGAGCTCGCTCCGCCACGATGAGCATGATCCCGACCAAGACCGGCGCCGCGGCGGCGGTCGGCCTCGTGCTGCCCGAGCTCAACGGCAAGCTCGACGGCTACGCCATCCGCGTGCCCACCATCAACGTGTCGATCGTCGACCTCTCGTTCATCGCGGCGCGCGACACGACGGTGGACGAGGTCAACGCGGTGATGAAGGCCGCGTCCGCATCCGGCCCGCTCGCGGGCGTGCTCAACTACAGCACGGGGCCGCTCGTGTCCGTCGACTTCAACCACGACCCCGCCTCGTCGACGTTCGACGCGACGCTCACCAAGGTGTCGGGCCGTCTCGTGAAAGTGACGAGCTGGTACGACAACGAGTGGGGCTTCTCGAATCGCATGCTCGACACCACGATGGCGCTGATGGCCGCGAAGTAGCGAGAGCGGATGAGCGCGGAGCCCGCACGCCCGCTGGACGACGTCGTCGTCCGTCGCATCGAGCTCCGCGACATCGAAGGCTTCGCCGCGTGCGTGGCCGCGGTCATCGCGGAGCGCGACTGGCTCGCCCGCCTCGCGCCCTTTCCCTTGTCCGAGTCGGCGCGATTCGTCGCGCAGAACGTTCAGTCCGGCACGCAGCTCGTGGCGGAGCGCGACGGCCGCATCGTCGGCTGGTGCGACGTGGTCCGCTCGACGCCGCCCGTATTCGCGCATCGCGGCACCCTCGGCATGGGGCTTCTCCCGGAGATGCGCGGCCTCGGCCTGGGCCTGCGGCTCATCCGCGCCACGCTGGACGCCGCGCGCGAGGCCGGCATCGAGCAGGTGACCCTGCACGTCTTCGCCCGCAACACGCGCGCCCTGGCGCTCTATCGCAAGGCGGGCTTCCGCGAGGTGGGCCGCCACGTCCGAGCCAAGAAGCTCGACGGGCAGTACGACGACAACGTGATCATGGATATCGAGCTTTCGAGGAGCGCCACATGAAGTTCAAGCGGCTGTCCGACGTCGACGTGCGCGGCAAGCGCGTGTTCATCCGCGCGGACTTGAACGTTCCCCACGACGACGCCGGCCGGATCACCGACGACACGCGCATCCGCGCGTCGGTGCCGGCCATCCGCGATGCGCTCGCGCGCGGCGCGGCGGTGATGGTCACGTCGCACCTGGGCCGCCCCACGGAGGGCGAGTGGAAGGCGGAGGATTCGCTCGCGCCCATCGCGTCCCGGCTGTCCGAGCTCCTGGGCACGCCGGTCCCGCTCGTGCGCGACTGGGTCGGCGGCGGCGCGTGGCTCGACGCGCTCCGGCCGGGCGAGGTCGTGCTGCTCGAGAACTGCCGCGTCAACAAAGGCGAGAAGAAGGACGACGAGACGCTGGCGCGGAGGATGGCGCAGCTCTGCGACGTCTACGTCAACGACGCCTTCGGCACGGCGCATCGCGCCGAGGCCACGACGCACGGCATCGCGCGCTTTGCCGCCGTGGCGTGCGCGGGGCCGCTGCTCGCGGCCGAGCTCGACGCGCTCGGCAAGGCGCTAGCCCATCCCGCGCGCCCGCTCGTCGCCATCGTCGCAGGCTCGAAGGTGTCGACGAAGCTCACGATCCTGCGATCGCTCGCAGCGCGTGTCGACGTGCTGGTCGTGGGCGGCGGCATCGCCAACACGTTCATCCTCGCGGCGGGCGGCGACATCGGCAGCTCGCTCGCGGAGCCCGACCTCGTCGGCGAGGCGAAGGCCATCCTCGACGAGTTCCCCGGCAAGGTGCCCATCCCCATCGACGTCGTCACCGCCCGCACGTTCGCGGACACGGCGCCCGCCACGGTGAAGGCGGTGGAGGACGTCGAGCCCGGCGACCTCATCCTCGACATCGGCCCCACGTCCGTCGCGACGCTCGCGATGATCCTCGCCCGCGCGGGGACGATCGTGTGGAACGGCCCCGTGGGGGTGTTCGAGTTCGACGCATTCGCCGGCGGCACGCGCGCCGTGGCGGAGGCCATCGCCGCGAGCCCCGCGTTCTCGATCGCGGGCGGCGGCGACACGCTCGCCGCCATCGCGAAGTTCGGCGTCGCCGACCGCATCTCGTACATCTCGACGGGAGGCGGGGCGTTCCTCGAGTTCCTCGAAGGCAAGGTGCTGCCCGCGGTCGCCGCACTGGAGGCCCGCGCGTAGCGGCCGGCCGCGCACCGCGCCCTTGCGCGGCGCACGCATTGCCGTAACATGGCGCCGCCATCCTCCGGTAAGGATTCCATCGTGTCACGCAATACCAAGATCGTCGCCACGCTCGGGCCCGCGTGCAGCTCCGCCGCGGTGCTGTCGCGCATGCTCGCGGCAGGCGTGGACGTCGTGCGCCTCAATTTCTCGCATGGTTCCGGCGCCGACCACGTCGAGCGCGCGCGGCTCGTGCGCGAATGCGCGCAGAAGCTCGGTCGCGAAGTGGGCATCATGGCCGACCTGCAGGGCCCGAAGATCCGCGTCGGCAAGTTCGCCGAAGGCAAGGTGCAGCTCACCGCGGGCCAGGGCTTCGTCCTCGACGCCGAGCGCGAGCTGGGCGACGAGACGGGCGTGGGCCTCGACTACAAGGAGCTCCCGCGCGACGTCGCCGCCGGCGCGGTGCTGCTCCTGAACGACGGCCTCATCCGCCTCAACGTCGAGTCCGTCGACGGGCCGCGCATCCACACGCGCGTCGTGATGGGGGGGACGCTGTCGAACAACAAGGGCATCAATCGCATGGGCGGCGGGCTGACGGCGCCCGCGCTCACCGCGAAGGACATGGACGACGTGAAGACCGCGGCGCTGCTCGAGGCCGACTTCCTCGCCGTGTCGTTCCCCAAGAACAAGGAAGACATGTACATGGCGCGCCAGCTCCTGCGCGCCGCCGGCGGCCGCGCGCTCCTCATCGCCAAGATCGAGCGCGCCGAAGCCATCACGTACCTCGACGAGATCATCGACTCGTCGGACGGCATCATGGTCGCGCGCGGCGACCTCGCGGTGGAAGTCGGCAACGCCGCGGTGCCCGGCCTGCAAAAGCGCATGCTCAAGGCGGCGCGCGAGCGCAACAAGCTCACGATCACCGCCACGCAGATGATGGAGTCGATGATCCACGCGCCGGTGCCGACGCGCGCCGAGGTCTCGGACGTCGCCAACGCCGTGCTCGACGGCACCGACGCCGTGATGCTCTCCGCGGAGACGGCCGCCGGCGGGTATCCCGTAGAGACGGTGGAGAACATGGCGCAGATCTGCGCCGAGGCGGAGAAATCCGATCCTCTCGCGCTCGACCGCGATTTCCTCGACCGCACGTTCACGCGCGTCGACCAGTCCATCGCCATGGCCACGCTCTTCACCGCGTACCACCTCAAGGCCAAGGCCATCGCCTCGCTCACGGACTCGGGCTCGACCGCGCTATGGATGTCGCGCCACAACTGCGGCTGCCCCATCTTCGCGCTCACGCCGAAGCTCGAGTCGCAGCGCAAGATGTCGCTCTACCGCAACGTGCAGCCGCTCTATCTCGAGCAGGGGACGGACCGCGACAGCGTGCTCCTGTCCGCCGAGGCGCTGCTGGTCGCGAAGGGCGTGGTGCGCCAGGGCGACGTGATCGTCCTCACCATCGGCGAGCCCATGGGCAAGTCCGGCGGCACCAATACGATGAAGATCGTCAAGGTAGGCGAGCACCGGGCGTGACGCGCGCCGCGCCACGTCGTGCGCCGTCCCCACGGACGTCCTTTGCGGACGCTCCTACGTGAGCAGCGCCACCGCCCCCGAGAACGTGAGGAACGCGAGCGTCGTCGAGACGAGCACGATGCGCGCGATGCGACCGCTGTCCGCGCCGAAGCGCTCGGCGAGCATCACCACGTTGCTCGCGCTGGGCAGCGCGGCGACGAGCGTGATCACCGTCAGCACCTGATGCGTGAGCGGCGCGCCGAGGCCCATCGCCGCGCGCCCCACGCCGTACACCAGCAGGGGATGCAGCACGAGCTTCGCGAGCGCGATGGCCGCCGCGTCGCGCGGGCCGCGCACGTCCGGGTCGCGCGCGGAAGCGCCCGACCGCGCGAGCACCGCGCCGATGGTGAAGAGCGCGGCCGGCGACGCCGCGTCGGCCAGGAGCCCCACGGTCTGCGCGATGGGCCCCCACAGCGTGAGCCCCACGGCGGAGGCGACCGCGCCGAGCACGATCGCCCACGGCATCGGATTGGCGACGACGCCGCGCAGCGCGCTGCGCGCGGCGACCGCCGCGCCGTGCGTGCCCGCGCTGCCGAGGCGGGAGAGCGCGACGCACGCCGACGACGTGAACAGGAGGTCGACCAGGATGGTGACGATGGCCGGGCCCGCGGCGCTCGCGCCCAGGAGCGCCACGAGGAGCGGCACGCCCATGTAGCCCGTATTGGGGAACGATGCGACCAGCGCGCCGAACGCGCCGTCGTTCCAGCCGACGCGACCCACGGATGCCGCGACCGTGGCGGCGACCATGACCACCGCGCAGAAGAAGTAAGTGCCGATCAGCGCGGGGTCGGCGAACTGCGCGACGGGCGTCGTCGAGCCGAAGCGGTACAGCATGCACGGCAGCGCGAAGTACAGGACGAACGCGTTGAGCCCGGGAATGGCCGCGTGCGGCAGCATCTCGCGCCTCGCGGCGACGTAGCCGCACAGCACGAGCGCGAAGAACGGGAAGGTGACGAGCAGGATCGCGACCACGGCGACATTGTCGCAAACGCCGGGTGCGCGGGGCGGCGCCGCCTACACGCGCGGGGCGATCTCCCACCGTGAGCCGTTGCGGCACACGGTCAGCGGATAGTGGGCCTGCGCGTCCGCCAGCACCGACTCGATGAGGTCGGTGAAGTCGGGCTCATCGACGTAGGGCGCGCATTCGGCAAGGGTCGCGAGCGCGCGCACGTAGCGCCAATAGAGCTCGGCCTCGGCGTGCGTCGCGGAAGGGGAAGGTCGCAGCGCGCCGGCGACGTCGAGCGTGGTCACGTGAACTCCTTCAGGTGGCGAGCCGCCACGAGCGCGGCCTCGACCCGGCTGCGCACCTGCAGCTTGTCGAGGATATTGGTGACGTAGTGCTTGATGGTCTTCTCCGTGAGGCCGAGACGATCGCCGATGGCGCGATTGGTGAGTCCTTGGCCGATGAGCGCGAGGATGTCGCGCTCGCGATCGGTGAGCTCCTGCAGGGGATCGGGCGCGGGCCTGCGCGTCAACGCGACGAGCATCTCCGCCGCCAGCGCGGGAGAGACGTAGACTTCGCCTGCGATCGCGCCGCGAATCACGCGGACGAGCTCCTGCACGCCGACACCCTTGAGGACATACCCGCGTGCGCCGGCCTTGAGCGCGGCCATGAGCTTGTCCTGGTCCTCGGCCGCGGTGAGCATGACGATGGTCGACGCGGGACACGCGGTGGCAATACGCTCGGCCGTCACGAGCCCGTCCCAACCCGGCATGCTGACGTCGAGCAGAACGACCTCGGGCAGGCGCTCGCGCGCGAGGCGCAACGCCTCCTCGCCGGACGCGGCCTCGCCGACCACGGTCACGCCGGGCTCGCCACCAAGCGCATGCACGACTCCCGCGCGGAACAGGGGATGGTCGTCCACGACGAGCACGCCTATCGACTCAGTCATCGCCCTGCTCCGCGACGCGACGCGGCAGTCGCACGAGCACGCGCGTACCCGCTCCGGGTGTCGACGATATGTCGACCGTTCCCCCCAGCGCCTTCACGCGCTCGTGCATCCCGGCAAGACCACCCCCGCGGCGGCCCGAAAGCGCCGTGACGTCGAAGCCTGGGCCGGCGTCGGTCGCCTCCAGCTCGATCTCGCCTTCGCGGCCGCGCAGGACGACGCGCTGCGAAGCGCCGCGAGCGTGGCGAAAGCCGTTGGCGAGCATCTCCTGGAGCACTCGGAACAGAGTCATGCGAATCGGCAGCGCGACGTTTGCCATGTCGCCACTGCACTCGAAGGTCACCCTCGCGTCGGTCTTGCGCTCGTAGTCGCGCACGGCTCGCGACGCGACCTCGTCCGCTGCCAGGGACTCGATGTCCGGAAGCTGCAGCCCCGAGCCGATGGCGCGGAGGTCCCGCATTGCGTGCGCGAGCGCCGCTCGCAACGCATCGAGATCCTTGCTCGCGACCGTCACGGTCGCCTCGCCGGCGGACGAACCGACGGCAGCCGCACTCGCCATCGAGTCGACGCGCATCTGCGCGAAGCCCAGGTCTTGCGCCGGGCCGTCGTGAAGGTCCGCCGCGACGCCGAGCAGGAATGCCTCGTTCAGCGCGGCGGTCCGTGCGGACGCTCTTTTCACCCCCACCGCCAGATCGGCGTTGGCACTCGCGAGGCGATCGAGCTCGTCGACGCGGGCACGGAGCTCCTCCCGCTGCGAGAGAATGGTCTCGCTGCCACGCCACACGAGCGCGAACAGCAGCACGTACATCGCGAGCGTGGCGAGCGCGACCACGCCCCACGTGCGCCAGCGCGCTTGGGCCATCTCGCGATCGAGCTCGTCGGTCGCCTGGTAGAACTCCGCCGCGCCCACGACCTTGCCCCGTGCGCCCGCGTGGACGGGCGCGTACGTCTCGATGAGCCGCGCCGGCCAATCGGAGGCCGCGTGGACGTGACTCGACGAACCGCGATCGATGACCTTGGCGTCGACGTTTCCCGAAAGCGCCGCCCGCAATCCCCGCCCCACCGGGAACTCGCGCCCCGTGAGCGCCGCTTCGCTGCTGTAGAGGATGCGTCCATCCGGGCGCCACAGGATGAACGCGACGACCCGGCGCCCGAGCGGCGTGTCGGCGAAGAGCGCGTCGAGGCGTGATTTGCGTGCGGCATCGAGCGGCTGCCCGGCCACGAGCTCCGGCACATACGGCGCGACCAGGCTGTCGACGTACAGGCTTTGCACCTCGGCCAGTCGCGCGATCACGCCCTGCTCGATCTCGCGCTCGACCTCGAGGCCGATCGCGACCATCCCCACGAGCATGATGGGGAAACTCGCGACGAGAAACTGCCGCGAGAGGCTCAGGCGATCGAACCAGCGCATGCGTTGCCATCCTCCAGGGAGACTAGCAAGCGTGCGCGGCCTGCGCCATGGACCAAGGTCGGACGGTCGCGGACCGAAGGCCCGGTTCGCTTCAGCGAGTGTCCTGTCCCCTCAACGCGCGAGCATGGCGGCGAGTCTCGCCCCGGACCGCGAATGCACCGACGGGACAGGAGACCTTGGCGGCGCGCGTCCGCGAATCGCCCGCGAGTAAGCCCGCAGTATAGCGAGCGACGCTAAGCCGGCGCGCACATGATCGTCGCGTCCGGGCCGTAGCCCTCCGCGACGTAGCCTCTCGCGACCATCTGCGCCTTCACCTCCAGGTCCGTCGTATAGCGATGGTTCGAGTCGGCGCGGTTGTTCCACAGTCGATAGACCTTCTGGGTTCCTTCGGGGCATGCGCCCGACGTCGTATCGGGAAGGCCGACGTACATGACGTCCGCCGCCTCGTAGACGAACGTCGGGAACTTGGCCTTGACCTCGGCGCACTCGGCGGGCGAGGCCGAGTAGAAGTGCGAGTCGCCGTTCGCGGGCGGCAAATAGAAGCGGCAGACGGGGCTCGCGCCGGCGGCAGGCTCGAGGTAGGCGCCGAAGCTCCTGCCCGTGCGCGCCCAGCCCTTGAGGGCGCCCGAGTCGAGCGCCGCGATGTCCGCGGCGAGCGCGCTCACGAAATAGTGGTCGAGCCCCGCGTTGTAGTACTCGATGACGGCGCTTCGCGCCGGCGCGGGCTTCGCGATCACCGCGACGTACGTCCCGGAGGTGACGTGCTGCCCGTCCGGCACGAGGATGCCCCGGCGCGCGCCCGTCGCCGGGTCGAACTTGCCCACCGTGTTGCCCTCGACGATGAGGAGCGAGCCGTCGACGCCGTAGTCGATGCCCGTCGGCCCGATGAGGCCGTTCGCGAGCACCGTGACGGCGCCGGTGGCGAGGTCGAGCCGCAGGAGCTGGCCCGAGCCTTCGCCCGTCACGTACATCGCGCTCGCGGTACGGTCGGCCAGGAGGCCCCGGGTGTTGAAGAGGCCCTGCGTCCTCGCCGGGATCGCCACCGACGTGGTGCCGGTCCGCGGGTCGTAGCGGATCACGTTGCTCGAGTTGTAGCCGGGCACGTACAGGTTGCCGTCCGGGCCGAACGCGATGCCGTTGTCGGGCCCGTCGAGCGCCCCGCCGGCGACCGGCGTGTCGAGCGCCGCGCCGGTGGACGAGAGCCGTCGCACCTGGTCGGTCTTGAAGCCGGCGACGTACACGTCCCCGTTGGGGCCGAAGGCGAAGCCGGTCGGGTCGATGCCGGGCAGGGTCGCGAACACGTCGACGAATTCGAGGGTGTCGTTGCGGTACCTTAGAATCTGCTGCGACATCTCGCTCGTCACGTAGATGAGCCCGTCGGGGCCGAGCTTCACCGCCTGCGCGCCCCGGATGCGCGTGCTCGAGTCGAGCTCGCGCTGCCAGGCGCCGGTGCAGGCGTCGTAGACGTGGACGGTGTCGAAATAGCTGCTGACGAACAGGCGATGGGCGCAGGTCGACTGCGCCCACGCGGGCAGGGCCGCCAACATCGCGACGACCAGGACGACGAATCTCGACATGAATTGCCTCGGAGGAAGTGGGAGCGCCTCGAGCGTCGCAGGCAAGGCCCTCCCCGGTCCTGATTTCCGTCTCCCTTTTTTCTCCTTCCGGCATGCCGGCTGACGACTCCTGGCGCCGGCGCCCGCCTTTCAGGCTCGGGGAGGTCGAGGTCCGGCCCGCGTCCAACGAGCTCGTGGTCGAGGGGCAGTCGGTGCGCATCAAGCCGCGGCCGATGGACGTCCTCCTGCGCCTGGCCGCGGCTGCCGGCGAGGTCGTGTCCCGCGAGACGCTCCTCACCGACGCCTGGCCGCGGCGCATGGTCAACGACGAGGTGCTGTCGCGCGTCATCGCCGACTTGCGCGCCGCCTTGCGCGACGACGCCCGCGAGGCCCGGTATATCGAGACGCTGCCGAAGGTGGGGTACCGGCTGGTGGCGCCCATGGCGGAGGTCGCGCCGTCCGTGACCGCGGAAGCAGGCGTGGCGCCCTCGCCGGCGGACGCGGCCCCCGCGCGGGCGCCGCGGCTCCGCTGGCCGCTTGTGGCCGGGCTTGCCGCGGTCGCGCTCGGCGCCGCCGTGGCGCTGCTTCGGTCCCCGCCACCGGCTTCGGTGCGCGAGGCCCTCACGGCGCAGATCGCCGCCGCGCAGCCCTTCTCCTCCGAGGTCGACCTCGAGGTGCTCCCCCGCTTCTCCCCGGACGGCAGGCAGGTGGCGTTCGTGGTCGGGCTCGGGCGGCGCGCGCAGGTCGTGGTGCGCGAGGTCGGGGGCGGGGGACGGACCGTCCTGGGCGAGCGCGACGGCTTCACGAGCGCGCCCGTCTTCTTCCCCGACGGCAAGCGCATCGCGGTGTTCCGCGCGCTGCCCGGCGACGACTGCGAGATCGCTTCCCTGGACATCGCGACGGGCGCGTCCACCCGCCTCGTGGACTGCGCGCGGAGCCCCGGCATGCGCTTCGACCTCTCGCCGGACGGCCGCACGCTGGTCTACGTAGGCAGCGTGCGGCCGCAGTACCCCGCGGGCCTCGTCGCGCGCGACCTCGCCACGCGCGACGAGCGCGTCCTCACGGCGCCCGATCCCGACGACGGCAACGACGTCCTGCCGCGCTTCTCGCCCGACGGCGCGCGCATCGCTTTCTTCAGGGGTACGCAATCGCACCGCGAGCTGTGGCTCGTCGACGCGGGCAATCCGGCGAGCGCCCGCGCCGCAGGGTCGCCGCGCGGCCTCGCGTACGGCGCCGCGTGGCTCGGCAAGGACGGGCCGCTCCTCGTCGCCGCGGACTGGTTCGGCCAGCGCTCGCTCAACGTCCTCGACCCGCGGACGGGGAAGGCCGCGGCCGTCGGCGCGCGTGGCGCGCGCAGCCCGGACGTCGACCGCGACGGCGACATCGTCTACGAGAACGCGGTCTACTCGGCGAACCTCTTCCTGGTCGACCCGCGCGACGAGTC
>JBGAIS010000019.1:10692-31384 GCA_044225355.1 Casimicrobiaceae bacterium
GCCCGACGGCGCGTCGGTGGCCTTCGTGTCCAATCGCGACGGCCCGGCCGCGCTCTACGTCGCGAGCCCCCGGGGCGACGCGCGGCGCATCGCGCTCGACGAGGATTACGTCTACATGCGCCCGCACTGGTCGCGCGATGGCCGTCACGTCTACGCCGTGCGCGCGAGCCGGCGCGAGGACGGCACGCGGGTGCAGCAGGGCGTCCGTATCGCGGCCGGCTCGGGCGAGGCGCAGGTCCTCGCGACCTTCGGCGACAACGTGTTCGACGTGCGCGAGGACGGCGACGGCCGCCTCGTGGTCGGCGAGCTCGTCGGCAACGCCGCGCGCATCCTGCGCGCCGACCGCCCCGACGCGACGCCGGAGCGGCTCCCGCTGCCCATGGCCGGCGAGTACCAGGTGGCCGGCAAGCGCATCGCGATCATGCAGCCCAACCTTGCGGGCCTCACGTTGTGCGATACGAAGACGCTCGCTTGCGAGCCGCTCGCGCTTCCCATCGACGAGGGCAACCGCTTCGACTGGCTGCTCACGAAGGACGCGGTCTGGTATCGCACCGCAGCAAATCCCGGCGACGTCGTGCGCTACGACTTGGCGCGCCGCGAGGTCACGTGGCGGCGCGCCTTCGGCCCCACGGCGGTCGGCGTGTCGATCGCCGTGAGCCCGGACGAGCGCGCGCTCCTGGTCGCTCGCGAGGCGCCGCTCGCCGTCGACCTCATGTACGCGCCGCGCGTTGCGCGCAAGTAACCATTTGGTTAACATCGCGGGATGCCCCGCGACTCCCGCCCCGCGCGCGCCGCCGCGACGTCGACGCGCGACGCCGCGCGCACCCAAGCCGCCATCCTGGGCGCCGCCACGGGCGAGTTCGCGCGCCACGGGCTAGGCGGCGCGCGGGTCGACCGCATCGCGGAGCGCGCGAAGACCAACAAGCGGATGCTCTACTACTACTTCGGCAACAAGGACGACCTCTTCCGCGCGGTCATGGAAGCGGCGTACGCGCGCATCCGCCGCGCGGAGCTCACGCTGTCGCTGCTCGACGTCGAGCCCGTCGAGGCCGTGCGCCGCCTGGTCGAGTTCACGTGGTCGTACTACCTCAAGCACCCGGAGTTCCTGACGCTCCTCAACAGCGAGAACCTCCATCGCGCGGCGCACCTTCGCAAGTCCGCCGACGTGCGCGCGATGAACTCGCCGCTCATCGAGACGCTCGCGACCGTCCTCGAGCGCGGACGCGACACAGGCGCGTTCCGCGACAAGGTGGACGCGCTGCAGCTCTATATCTCGATTGCCGGGCTGTCGTACTTCTACCTGTCGAACAACCACACGCTGTCGGCGGTGTTCGGCCGCGAGCTCGCCACGCCGCGCGCCCGGGCCGAGCGCCTGCGCCACATGACGCAGGTCGTGCTGGGCTACCTCCGCCCCTGAATCGAGCGAGCGCGCATGCAAACGCCCCTGTGGAAGAAAGTGCTGTACTCGGCGTGGGCCCGGCCCGTCCTCCTCATGCTGATCCTGATCGCGATGTGGCAGCTCGCGATCTGGATCTTCCGCATCCCGCCGTACCTCATCCCCGCGCCGATCGAGGTCGTGAAGCAGCTCGTCAACGAGTGGCCGAAGCTCCTGCGCGAGACGCTCGTCACCACGTACGCGACGCTCGGAGGCTTCGGCCTGTCGATCCTCTTCGGCATTCCCATGGCGCTCCTCATCGCCTACTCGCGCACGGTCGAGAGCTTCGTCTATCCGCTCCTCGTGTTCTCGCAGAGCGTGCCCAAGGTGGCCATCGCGCCGCTCTTCGTCGTGTGGTTCGGCTTCGGCATCATCCCGAAGGTCATCTGCGCGTTCCTGCTGGGATTCTTCCCCGTGGTGGTCTCCACGGTGGTGGGCTTCAAGTCGGTCGAGCGCGACATGATCGACCTCGCGCGCTCGATGAAGGCCAGCAAGCTGCAGATCTTCATGCGCATCAGCCTGCCGCAGGCGCTGCCCGCCATCTTCGCGGGGCTCAAGGTGTCGGTCACGCTCGCGGTGGTGGGCGCGGTCGTGGGCGAGTTCGTCGGATCGAATTCCGGTATCGGCTACCTCTTGCAGATCGCCAACGGCAACTTCGACCTGCCGCTCATGTTCGCGGCGCTCACCGTTCTCTCGCTCGTCGGCGTGATCCTGTTCGCGCTTGTCGACGTCGTCGAGCGCCTCATGATTCCGTGGCACGCATCGCAACGCAACGATCTCGCCGCGCCCGTGTAGGGCTTACCAGTCGTCAATAAGGAGGAACGTCATGAAACACCGCTTCGCAGCACTCGCCATGGCCGCATGCCTGGCGCTTCCCGGCGCGGCCTGCGCGCAAGCCAGGGACAAGGCCATCCTGCTGCTCAACTGGTACACGTACAGCGAGCACGCGCCGTTCTACCTGGGCAAGGAGCGCGGCTACTACGCGGCCGAGGGCATCGACCTCGACATCCAGGAGGGCCGCGGCTCGGGCGTCACCATCCAGGCCGTCGCCGCGGGCACGGCGCAGTTCGGCTACGCGGACGTTCCGACCATGATCAAGGCCGCGTCCAAGGGCGCTCCGGTCATCGCGGTCGGGGTCGCGCTGCAGACGTCCCCCATGTCGGTGATGGGATTCACGGAAAAGAACATCCGCAAGCCCGAGGACATCAAGGGCAAGACGGTCGCGGTCACGCCGGGCGACTCGATGTCGCAGATCTGGCCGCTGTTCCTCAAGAAGACGGGCCTCAAGGAGGGCGACTTCAAGCAGGTCGCCGGCGACGCGCAGACCAAGCTCAACGCCGTCATCAACAACCAGGCCGATCTCCTCCTGGGCTACGTGATGGACCAGGCGATCAAGCTGCAGGACGCGACGCAGAAGCAGGTCACGCCCATCCGCTTCGCGGACTTCGGCGTCAACATGGTGAGCTCAGGCATCATCGTGCAGAAGGACTTCCTGGCCAAGAACCCCGACCTCGTCAAGCGCTTCCTGCGCGCGACGCAGAAGTCGATGGAGGAAGCCGCGAAGAATCCCGACGCCGCCATCGACGCCATGCTGAAGCTCGCGCCCAAGTCGGGCGTGAAGGACACCGCGCTCGTCGGCATGAAGGCTACCGCGCAGCTCTACAAGGGCCCGGACAACCCCAACGACAAGCCGCTCAAGGTGGGCAAGAAGAACATGGACGACACGCTCGCGCTGCTCGTCGAGTACGGCGGCCTCGAGAAGGCGTCGGCCGGCAAGGCGGAGGACTACTACACCAACGCGTTCCTGCCGTAACGAGCCCGGAGCGTCGATGGCTTCGCCGCTTCCCGCCGCGCCCGCGGCCGCCGCCGGGCGTCCGCTCATCCGGTTCGACCGCGTCACGAAGACGTACGAGACGCGCGACGGGCCGGTGGAGTCGGTGCGTCCGATCACCTTCGACATCCACGATGGCGAGTTCCTGGCGATCGTGGGCCCGTCGGGCTGCGGCAAGTCGACGCTCCTCAAGATGGCGGCGGGGCTCCTGCCGGTGACGTCGGGCGAGATCCGCATCGACGGCGCGGCGGTGAGCGGTCCGCCGGACAACATCGGCATCGTGTTCCAGAGCGCGGTGCTGCTCGCCTGGCGCAGCGTGATCGACAACATCATGCTGCAGATCGAGATGCGCCGGCTGCCGAGGGCCAGGTACCTGCCGAAGGCGAAGGCGCTCCTCGAGCTCACGGGGCTCGCCGACTTCGCGAACAAGTACCCGTGGCAGCTCTCGGGCGGCATGCAGCAGCGCGCGTCGATCTGCCGCGCGCTGGTGCACGAGCCCGCGGTGCTGCTGATGGACGAGCCCTTCGGCGCGCTCGACGCCATGACGCGCGAGAAGATGAACGTCGAGCTGCAGCGCATCTGGTCGGAGAACCGCAAGACCGTGCTGTTCATCACGCACAGCATTCCCGAGGCCGTGTTCCTGGCCGATCGCGTGCTCGTCATGTCGGAGCGCCCGGGAACCATCGCGGCCATCTACGACATCGACCTGCCGCGGCCGCGCTCGCTTCGCATCATGAGCGAGCCCGCGTTCGGCGCGCTGACGCAGAAGATCCGCGCGCATTTCTACGCGCAAGGGACGCTCGACGCGTGACGAACGCTCCGCTCTTCCGCGTCACGGAGGTGGACCTCTTCGAGGAGCCAGTGCGCTATCGCATGCCGTTCCGCTTCGGGGCCGCTACGGTCTCGGAAGGCGCGCAGGCATTCGTCCGCGCGCGCATCCGGCTGGCCGACGGGCGCGAGGTGGAGGGCGCCTCGGCCGAGCTCATGGTCCCGAAATGGTTCGACAAGAACCCCGCGCTGTCGATCGACGACACCATCGGCGAGCTGCGCCATGCGCTGTCGATCGCGCGCGAGGCATACACCGCCGACGCCACGCCGCGAAGCGCGTTCGGGCACTACGCGGCGCACGCTCGCGATTGCATCGACGAAGGCGCGCGCCACGGGCTGCCGGAGCTCGCGGCGGGCTTCGGGCCCGCGGAAATCGACAAGGCGGTGCTCGATGCCCTGTGCCGCGCGCTCGGCGTCTCGTTCTTCGAGGCTGTGAGCAAGGATGCCATCGGCTTCGAGCCCGCCTCGATCGCGCCCGACCTGGCCGGCGCGGACGCGCGTGCTTTCGTAGCGTCGATGAAGCGGCGCGACTCGCTTCTCGTGCGCCACACCGTGGGCATCGCCGACATGCTTCGCGGGCATCCCGCGCGCGTTCGCGACGGGCTCCCCGAGTCGCTCGAGGAGGCCATCGCGCGTTACGGCCTGCGCTGGTTCAAGGTCAAGCTCGGCGGCGACGTCGACGCCGATCTCTCGCGCCTGCGCGACATCGCCGGCGTGCTCGACGCCCTGCCCGCCTACGGCGTCACGCTCGACGGCAACGAGCAGTACGCGCCCGACGCGCTCGAGTCGCTCGTGCAGGCGCTGTTCGACGGAAGCATTCCGCGCAGGCTCGCGCGCGCCATCGCGTTCATCGAGCAGCCGCTGCCCCGCGCCGACACGTTCGAGGTCGCGGTTCCGCCGGACATCCCCATGCTGGTCGACGAGGCGGATGGCACGCTCGACGCCTTCCCGCGCGCAAGGTCGCAGGGCTACACGGGCGTGTCGAGCAAGGGCTGCAAGGGCCTCTACAAGTCGCTCGTCAACGCGCTGCGCTGCGCAACCTGGGGCGCGCCGTACTTCCTGTCCGCCGAGGACCTGACCACGCCGGCCGGCCTCGCGTTCGACCAGGACGTGGCCACGGCCTGTCTCCTCGGCGTGACGCACATCGAGCGCAACGGCTACCACTATCTCGGCGGCGCCAGCGCCGGACGCATCCAGCGCGGCGCCATCTCGACGGACGCGCTGGCGGGCATCGGCTTCGCGAGCGACGCGCCGCCCGACTGGCGGGCGCTCGCGCCCATGCGCGCGGACACCCTCACCGAACTCACGGAGCAGTAAGTCATGGCCACCGCACGACTCGGCATTATCATGAACGGCGTCACCGGACGCATGGGAACGAACCAGCACCTCGTGCGATCGATCGCCGCCATCCGCGCACAGGGCGGCGTCACGCTGTCCAACGGCGATCGCGTGATGCCCGACCCGATCCTCGTCGGCCGCAACGCCGACAAGCTCGAGGCGCTCGCGCGCGCGCATGGCGTCGAGCGCGTCGAGACGGACCTCGACCGCGCGCTCGACAATCGCGGCGACACGGTGTTCTTCGACGCCGCCACCACGCAGATGCGACCGGAGCTCCTGCGGCGCGCCATCGCCGCCGGCAAGCACGTCTACTGCGAGAAGCCCACCGCGACGTCCCTCGAGCAGGCGCTCGACATCGCCCGCATCGCCGAGCGCGCGGGCGTCAAGAACGGCGCCGTGCAGGACAAGCTCTTCCTGCCGGGCTTCATGAAGCTGCGCATGCTGCGCGACTCGGGCTTCTTCGGCCGCATGCTCTCGGTGCGCGGGGAGTTCGGCTACTGGGTGTTCGAGGGGGACTTGCAGCCGGCGCAGCGCCCTTCGTGGAACTACCGCTCGCAGGACGGCGGCGGCATCATCCTCGACATGATGTGCCACTGGCGCTACGTGCTCGACAACGTGATCGCCAAGGTGAAGAGCGTCTCGTGCATCGGAGCCACTCACGTTCCGCAGCGCTGGGACGAGCTCGGCAAGCGTTACGAAGCCAACGCCGACGACGCCGCGTACGCCACGCTCGAGCTCGAAGGCGGCATCATCGCCTCGCTCAACATGAGCTGGTGCGTGCGCGTGCGGCGCGACGATCTCGCCACGTTCCAGGTCGACGGCACGCACGGCTCCGCCGTGGCGGGACTGCAGCAATGCCGCTCGCAGCAGCGCATGAACACGCCGAAGCCCGTGTGGAATCCCGACGTCCCGCAGGCCATCGACTTTTACGAAGGCTGGCAGACGGTGCCCGACACCGTGGCCTACGACAACGGCTTCAAGGTGCAGTGGGAGCTCTTCATCCGCCACGTGATGGAGGACGCTCCGTTCAAGTGGACGCTGCGCGAAGGCGCCAAGGGCGTGCAGCTCGTCGAGTGCGCGCAGAAGAGCTGGAAGGAGCGCCGCTGGATCGACGTGCCGGAGCTGCCGGCATGAACGCGCCCGATCGCTCCGCGCTCGTCGTTCGCCTGCCGGTCGTCCGCGGCGTCACCGAGCCTTATGCGCTGCGCGAGGCGCGCGCGTTTGCTCGGCACCCCGCGCGCGCCTTCACGCGCGTCGCCTACTCCGCCGCGCACGTCGTGGCCGATCCCCTCGCCCCCGTCGATCCGTGGCTCACCGCCGCCATCGACTGGGACGCCACCCTCGCCTATCGCCGCTACCTCTGGTCGCTCGGGCTCGGCGTGGCCGAGGCGATGGACACCGCGCAGCGGGGCATGGGCCTCGACTGGCCGACGTCGCTCGAGCTCATCCGCCGCTCGCTCGACGCCGCGCGCGACGTGCCGGGCGCGCTCGTCGCGAGCGGCGTCGGCACGGATCACCTCGCGCCGGAGAGCGCGCGCACCGTCGACGACGTGATCGCCGCTTACGAGCACCAGATGGAGGCGGTCGAGGCGCTCGGCGGGCGCATGATCGTCATGGCAAGCCGCGCGCTCGCGCGTGTGGCGAGGTCGCCCGCGGACTACGAGCGCGTGTACGACCGCATCCTCTCGCAGGCGCGCGAGCCCGTGATCCTGCACTGGCTGGGCGACATGTTCGATCCCGCGCTCGCGGGCTACTGGGGCGACGCCGACGCCATGCGCGCGATGGACACGGCGCTTCGCGTCATCGAGACCCACGCCGCGAAGGTCGACGGCATCAAGATCTCGCTCCTCGACGCCGGCAAGGAGATCGCGATGCGCCGGCGCCTGCCGCGCGGCGTCCGCATGTACTCCGGCGACGACTTCAACTACGCGGAGCTCATCGCCGGCGACGAGCACGGCCACAGCGACGCGCTGCTCGGCATCTTCGACGCCATCGCGCCCGCCGCGTCGGCCGCGCTCGGCGAGCTCGCCGCGGGCGACGTCGCGGCGTTCCACGCCATCCTCGGGCCGACCGTGCCGCTGTCGCGCCACGTGTTCGCGGCGCCCACGCGCTTCTACAAGACGGGCGTGGTGTTCCTCGCGTGGCTCAACGGCCACCAGTCGCACTTCACGATGGTGGGCGGCCAGCAGAGCGCTCGCAGCGTGCTCCACCTGGCGCAGCTCTTCCGGCTTGCGGACGAGGCGGGCGTCCTGCGCGACCCGCCGCTCGCCGCGGCGCGCATGCGCGCGTTCCTCGCGGTGAACGGCATCGATGCCTGCGCCCGCCGGCCACCTCCGGTCGCTCACCACGGCGACGGGGCGCGCGCAATGGTCGCTGCCCGAGATCATCTCCGGGTGCGCGCGGCACGGCATCCGCGGCATCTCGCCGTGGCGCGACCAGGTCGCGGCGGCGGGCTTGAAGGACACCGCGTCGCGCATCCGCGACGCCGGCCTCGTGCTCTCGGGCTACTGCCGCGGCAGCATGTTCCCCGCGGTCGACCGCGAGGGCCGTCGCGCGGCCCTCGACGACAACAAGCGCGCCGTCGACGAGGCGCTCACGCTCGGCGCGCCGTGCCTCGTGCTCGTCGTGGGCGGCCTGCCCAAGGATCGCGACGGCACCCTTCGCAGCAAGGACTTGGCCGGCGCCCGCGAGATGGTGCGCGACGGCATCGGCGACCTCCTCGAGTACGCGCGACCGGCCGGCATGCCGCTCGCGATCGAGCCGCTGCATCCCATGTACGCGGCGGACCGCGCGTGCGTCAATACCATGGCGCACGCCAACGACCTGTGCGACGAGCTGGGTAACGGGCTCGGCATCGCGGTGGACGCCTACCACGTCTGGTGGGACCCCAACCTCCGGCGCGAGATCGAGCGCGCGGCGGGTGCGTCGCCCTCGCGCCTCCTCGCGTACCACATCTGCGACTGGCTCGTGCCGACCGTCGACCTGCTGACGGATCGTGGCATGATGGGCGACGGCGTGATCGATCTCCCGCTGCTGCGTTCGTGGATGGAAGCGGCAGGCTATCGCGGCATGCACGAAGTGGAGATCTTTTCCGCCGGCAACTGGTGGAAGCGCGACCCCGACGAGGTCCTGTCGACCGTGAAGTCGCGCCACCGCGAGCATTCGTAACCGGGAGGAGCGCATGGCTTCGCAAGAGCAGCAGACCGGCGGCTGGTCGCCGGCGCTGGTTCTCGTACTGGTCGCCGTGCTGCTGGCCGGCGCGCTGTTCGGCTACGACCAGGGCGTGATCTCCGGGGCGCTCGAGGGCGTCGAGCACCAGTTCAAGCTCTCGCCCATCCTCGTGGAGGTCGTGACGAGCTGGGTCACGCTGGGCGCGCTCGTGGGCTCGTGGGCTCGCTCGCGGGGGGCGAGATCGCCGATCGCATAGGCCGGCGCAAGGCGCTTCTCATCGCCGCGGCCCTGTTCGCGGCCGGCGCCGCGGTGGAAGCCTTCGCGCCGGAGGTGATCACCCTCGTCACGGGGCGCCTCGTCGTCGGCTTCGGCGTCGGCGTCGCGGCGGTCGCGGCACCGCTGTACGCCGCCGAGCTCGCGCCGTCGCCGCAGCGCGGGCGCTTCGTGTCCGCCTACCAGCTCGCCATCACGATCGGCATATTCCTGTCCTACCTCATCGACCAGGTGCTGTCCGGCGATCGCGAGTGGCGGCTCATGCTCGGCGCCTCCGCGGTGCCCGCCGTGCTGCTGCTCGTCGCGATGCTCCCGGCAGTCGAGTCGCCGCGCTGGCTCGTGCGCAAGGGCAGGCGCGAGGAAGCGCGCGCCGCGGTCGTTCGCGCGCGACCGTGGGTAGACCCCGACGTGCGCATCGCGTCGATCGAGGCGTCGCTTCGCAGCGAGAGCGCGAGCGCCTCGTGGGCGGAGGTGTTCGCGCCCACGTGGCGGCGACCGCTCATGATCGGCATCGGCCTCGCGGTGTTCCAGCAGATCACGGGCATCAACGCCATCATCTACTATTCCGACAAGATCTTCGCGGCGGCGGGCTTCGCGAGCGCGCAGGCGCAGACCAGCGCGACCACGTGGGCGGTCGGCGCCGTCAACGTCGTCGCGACGCTCATCGCCATCGCGTTCATCGACCGGCTGGGCCGCCGCCCACTGCTCCTCGCGGGACTCGTCGGCATGGGCGTGAGCCTCGCCACGGTGGGCTTCGCGTTCCTGGCGCTCGACCGCGGCGGCGCGTCGCATGCCGCGGGCATCGTGACGCTCGCCGCGCTCGTCGTGTTCATCGCGTCGTTCGCCTTCTCGCTCGGGCCGGTGGTGTGGACCCTCATCAACGAGATCTTCCCGGGCCGCGTGCGCGGGCGCGCGGTGGCGGTCGCCACGGCGGTGAACTGGGGCGCCGCGTTCCTCGTGAGCGAGTTCTTCCTGTCGCTCGTCAACGCCGTCGGCGAGCCCGCGACGTTCGGCCTCTTCGCGTTCTTCTGCGCCGTCGGCGGCGTGTGGATTTACCGCAACGTCCCCGAGACCAAGGGAAGCTCGCTCGAGCAGATCGAGGCGCTGTGGACGGCCGGGCGCGACGCGACGTCGCCGCCGGCGACGCCGCCTGCCGCCTCGCAACGCTGACGCGCGGCTACTTCGAAAGGCTCGCGGCCTCGCACGGCACCGCGAGCGTCTGCAGCACCTCGCCGCTCTTCGCATCCTGGACGAACGCGACGAGGGACGCGTCGCTCCCCCGCTCCGCGGGCGGCGAGACGGTCACGCGCGCGGGCGCACCGACGGGAAACGGCCCGTGCAGCGCGCGCACGACGTGATCGTGCAGGAGCCGCTCGCCGCGATTCTCGCCCGACGTCACGTCACTCGCGAGGCCGCTGTCCGCGTACGCGAGCCAGACGACGGCATGTCGCTCGAGTGCAGGCTCGACGCGAGCCGTGACGACGACCTCGGATCCTTGCGCGGACAGGTCGCGCGTCGCGCGCGCGACGCGCCGCGACGCGGCGTCGACCGCCTTGCGTGCGGGCTCCCGCGCGCCGGCGTCGATCGCGCGCCCCTGCACGAGTCGAGCCGTTCGCGCGCATCGCGTCGTACTGGCGCTGCGTGTACGCCGCGGCGGCGAAGCGATCCTTCCAGCCCAGCCGGTCCCAGTAGTCGACATGGAACGCGAGCGCGGTGGCCTTCGCGCTCCCCGCCCGCGCGGGGAACGTCGCCGACAGCCAGCGGTCCGCGGGCGGGCAGCTGTCGCAGCCCTCCGACGTGTAGAGCTCGACGAGCGGCACCACGTCACGGCCCGACGTTGCGGCGCACATCGTCGCCGCGTCGACGGCGCCAGTGAAAACCATGAGGACCGACAACGCGAGCCGTGGGTGCAGTGCGATCATGAACGCTCCCGATGAAGCCGATGCCGAGTAGTCGGGGCGGGCCGCCGCGGGCTTACGGTGGATTCACGTGCTAGCATGATCCTCGTCGAAAACCGGGAGGGCTTCCGCATGGGCATCATGGGCATTATCGGGATGATCATCGTCGGCTTCATCGTCGGCGTGCTCGCGCGCTTCTTCTATCCGGGCGGCGTGCCGATGGGTTTCTGGATGACGAGCCTGCTCGGCATCGGCGGCTCGCTGATCGGGGGCGTGGTCACGAGCCTCCTGTTCAAGACGCCGGACGGGCGCTTCCACCGCGCGGGGTGGATCATGTCGATCATCGGCGCGATGGTCCTCATCTGGGCGTACCTCAATTACGGCCGCTGATCCAGGGCGGGTCGCGGCACGCGCGGCCACGCCTTCGCGGCGCGTCCGCCGCTACAAGAGCGTCGAGGAGAGCTCCGCCGAGGCCGCGACGAGCTCCGGCAGGAAGCGACGCGTGAGCTCCGGCAGCGGCACGCGCGAAGCCTGCGTGCTGATGTTGATCGCGGCGACCACGCGACCGCCCAGGTCGCGTACCGGCACCGCGATCGATCGCAGCCCGATCTCGAGCTCCTGGTCGACGATGGCGTAGCCGTCTCCCGCCACCGCGGCGAGCGCCCTTCGCAGGCGATCGGGCGCGATCACCGTGCGCGGCGTGTGCGCGACGAGCTTCACGCGCTCGAGGTAAGCGTCGAGCTCTGCCGGCTGCACATGCGCGAGCAGCACGCGGCCCATCGACGTGCAGTACGCGGGCAGGCGAGTGCCGATCGACAGGTCGACCGACATGATGCGTCGCATGATCGACGAGCGCGCCACGTACAGGATCTCGTCGCCCTCGAGGATCGCGATCGACGACGACTCGTCGAGCACCTCGCTCACGCGGTCGAGCAGCGGCTGCGCCGCGGTAGCGAGCGTCGACGACGACAGGTACGCATGGCCCAGGCTCAATATCTTGGGGCGCAGCGAATACGCCCGCCCATCCTCGCTGCCGACGAGCCCCAGCTTCGCGAGCGTGTAGAGGCACCGGCGCACCGCGGCACGCGGAATGCCCGTGCGATGCGAGAGCTGCGCGATCGTGAGCGAGCGCTTCTGCTGCGTGAACGCCTGGATCACCGCGAGCCCGCGCGCGAGCGACGTCATGAAGTTGGGATCGCCGCTCATCTGCGCGATCTCGCGTGCGGCCGTGCGCGGCTCACGCTCGGGGGACTCGGCTTCGCGCGTCGCTCGCGCCCGGCGTTCGGGGGTGGCGCGGGCTACCACGATCGCCTGCCTTGCCCGGGGGCATCCCGGACGGTCTTCGGTCCTGCGTCGAGCATTGCGTTCATCTCACGCCCCCGCTTGCGGTTGAGGGAAGCTCGCCACCCGCTCGCCGCGTCGTCGACGAGTCGTGAGGCCGCGCGATCACGGTCGAAGCCTTCGAGAGCTCGCCTTGATGTTGCTGTGCGATTAACGCACATAATTTCGATAATCGCACTTGACTGCCTTTTTGGCAAGGGATATCGTGAAGTCGCGGTTCCAATCCACACGGGAATCGCGTGTCGCCCCGCTGTTGCACAGGTCCGTCCGAACGCCGTTTCGAGCTCCCCGTTGCAAGAAGGGAGCGGCACACCGGGCAGGGCCGCGAGCAGGGCATTCGACGGCGTCCATTCGCGCCACCTGAACGGAGGATTCATGTTCACTCGCAGCATCCGCACGCTCATCGCGGCCACGGCGCTCGCCGTTCCGCTCGCCACCTTCGCGCAAGCCCCGGTCAAGATCTACAGCATCGTCGAGCTCTCCGGCGGCGGCGCCACGGCGGGCACGAACTTCGACAACGGGCTCAAGCTCGCCTTCAAGGAAATCAACGCGGCGGGTGGCATCCTCGGCCGCAAGATCGACGTCATCTCCGTCGACACGCAGAGCAACCCCGGCATCGCGAAGGCGCTCACGCAAAAGGCGCTCGACGACAAGGCCTACGTGATCATGGGCCCCGTGTTCTCCGGCTCGATCATCGTGTCCATGGAAGAGAGCAAGCGCGCCGAGACGCCCAACTTCACGGGCGGCGAGGCCGCGAGCATCACGCAAAAGGGCAACCCGTACGTGTTCCGCACCTCGTTCACGCAGGACACGGCGATGCCCAAGGTCGCCAAGTACCTCAAGAACAACGTGAAGGCGAACTCGGTCGCGGTCATGTGGGTCAACAACGACTTCGGCAAGGGCGGCCGCGACTCGATCGTGAAGGCGCTGGAAGCCCAGGGCATCAAGGTCGCCGCCGACATCTCGACGGACCCGGGCCAGGTCGATTTCTCCGGCGCCGTGCTGAAGGCGAAGCAGTCGAACGCCGACGCGCTCTTCGTCTACACCAACGAGGAAGAGTCGGCGCGCGCGCTGCGCGAGCTGAAGAAGCAGGGCTACGACAAGCCGATCATCGGCGAGACGACGCTCACCGGTCAGAAGGTGATCGAGCTCGCGGGCGACGCCGCCAACGGCGCCACCGCGCACGTGGGCCTCACCGCCGACGCGCCGCAGCCCGCCATCAAGGCCTTCGACGAGAAGTTCCAGAAGGAATACAAGTACAAGAGCGATCACAACGGCATGAAGGGCTACAGCGCCGCGTACGTCGTCAAGGCCATCACCGAGAAGAACAAGAAGTTCGACAGCAAGGAATTCGCCAAGGCGCTGCACGGGGCGAAGATCCTGGTCAAGGACTACCCGGGTGTCCTGCTCGACGTCTCGTTCGACGACAAGGGCGATCTCGACCGCGAGAGCTTCCTCGTGAAGGTCGTCAACGGCAAGCAGGTCGTCACCGACACGCTGCCCCCCGCCTCCGCCAAATAGCACTCCAACGCGCCTTCGCCTCCCGTGACTCGCGGGGGGCGCGGGCGGCCGGAGAAACTCCATGGGCGACCTCGTCCAGCTTATCGTATCGGGCACCGCCACCGGCGCGATCTATGCGCTCGCGGCGCTCGGCTTCACCCTGCTCTGGCAGGCCGCGGGCGTGATCAACTTCGCGCAAGGCGAGTTCGTCATGCTGCCGGCGTTCGCCATGCTGTTCTTCATGGCCGCGGGCGCGCCGCTGTGGCTCGCCTTCATCCTCACGTGCGGCCTGTCGATGGTGATCCTGGGCTACGGATTCAAGCGCGTGATCGTCGACCCGCTGATCCGCCACGGCGTCATCCCGCTCGTCATCGCCACGCTGGGTCTCTCGATCGCGGTGAAGTCGACCATCCGCGCCGGCTACAGCGCGGAGGCGCATCCGTTCCCGAGCCCCTTCCCCGCCGGCCAGCTCTCGCTCGCGGGCATCAACGTCTCCTTCGCCGATATCGGCACGCTCGTCCTCGCGGGCGCCATCGTGATCGGCCTGCAGGCGTTCCTGAACAAGACCGTGACCGGCCGCGCCATGCAGGCGGTGGCGCAGAACACCGAGGCCGCCAAGGTCCTCGGCATCAACGTCAAGCGCATGGTGCTGTACGTCTTCCTGATCAACGCCGTGCTGGCGGTGGTCGCGGCGCTGCTCATCACGCCCACCTACCTCGCCAAGTTCGACATGGGCGACTCGATAGGCCAGAAGGCGTTCTTCGCGGCGATCATCGGCGGCTTCAACCAGACGCGTGGCGCCCTGCTGGGCGGCGTGCTGATCGGCATCCTCGAGAACGTCGTCGGCTTCTACGTCTCTCCCGCGTACAAGGAAGGCGTGGCGCTGGTGCTGTTCCTGCTGGTGATCCTGTTCAGGCCCGAGGGCCTGCTCGGGAAGAGCGAGGAGCGCAAGGTATGAACACCCGCACCTACCTCCGGCCGCTGGCCGTCGCGTGCGTCCTCGCGCTCCTCGTCGTCGCCGCGGCGTTCATGAAACGCAGCGACGTGTATCTCCTCACGCTGTGCAGCGTCTACCTCATGGCCAACTTCGGGCTCAACCTCACGGTGGGCTACGCGGGCCAGATGTCCCTCGGCCAGGCGGCGTTCTTCGGCATCGGCGCATACATCGCGGCCATCGCGCTCAAGGCCGGATGGCCGTTCCTCGCCGTGCTGCCCGTCGCGGCCATCGCATGCTTCATCGTGGGCCTCGCGCTGGGCTTCCCCGCGCTGCGCGTGCAGCATCACTACCTGGCCTTCGCGACGCTCGGCTTCAACGTGCTCGTGTTCCTCGTGATGCGCAACGAGGAGAAGATCACGGGCGGAACGTTCGGCATCTCGAGCATCCCGCGACCGACCATCCTCGGCGTGTCGACCGACGGGCACCTCGCGTTCTTCTACTTCACGCTCGCGTCGCTCGTCATCCTCGCGTTCTTCCTGTGGTGGCTCCTGCGCTCGCCGTGGGGACGCGCGTTCGCGGCGCTTCGCGACAATCCGATCCGCGCGGAGAGCCTGGGCGTCAACATCACCGCGTACACGCTGTTCGCGTTCGCGATCGGCGCCGCGTGCGCGGGCATCGGCGGCGTCTACTACGCGTCGCTCGTCGAGTTCATCGAGCCCGGCCCGTTCCACTTCTCGACGTCGCTCATGATGCTGCTCGCGGTCATCGTCGGGGGATCGGGACGCTTCTTCGGCCCGGTCGTCGGCACCATCATCATCATCCTCCTGCCCGAGGCGCTGCGCGCGTCCAACATGGAAGCGCTCAAGTTCATGCAGAAGTGGTACCTCGTGTTCTTCGGCGTGGCCGTGGTGGCGCTCATGATCTGGCTGCCGGGCGGCATCCTGTCCGTGTTCGATCGCTGGAAGAAGACCCCGGGGAGCGCCAAATGAGCGGCGAGAAGCCCTTCCTCGAGGTCAAGGACGTCCGCAAGGCATACGGCGCGATCAAGGCCGTCGACGGCGTGACCTTCGCCGTCGGCCCCGGCGAGATCGTCGGGGTCATCGGCCCCAACGGCTCCGGCAAGACGACGCTCTTCAACAGCATCCTCGGCCAGATCAAGCCCACGTCGGGCAGCGTCGCCTTCTGCGGCGAGGACATCACAGGGATGTCGCCGCTCGAGCTCTCGCGGCGCGGCGTGGGCCGCACCTTCCAGACGCTCCAGGTGTTCGGCAAGCTCTCGGTGCGCGACAACCTCATCGTCGCCGCGCAGGAGTTCAAGGGCACGCTCGGCGGCCGCATCTTCTCCCCGCCGGACGCAGGTCTCGGCGAGCATGCCGATCGCATGATCGAGATGTTCCGGCTGAAGCACGTCGCGCACCTCGACGCCGGCACGCTCTCGTACGGCCAGCAGAAGCTCATCGACATCGCGATGGCGTTCATGCCGGCGCCGCGCCTCGTCCTGCTCGACGAGCCGTGCGCGGGCGTGAATCCGAGCCTCGTCGACCAGCTGCGCGAGCTGCTCGTCGAGCTCAACAAGGCGCAGGGTGGCAGCTTCGTCGTCATCGAGCACAACATGGACTTCATCATGAAGCTCTGCCCGCACGTGATCTGCATGGTCGAGGGCAAGGTGCTGGCGGAAGGCCCGCCGGAAACCGTCCAGTCGAACAGGCAGGTGCTCGAGGCCTATCTCGGGAACTGACATGGCCGACAAGATCATCGAGTTCGACAAGGTCGTCGCCGGCTACACGCCGAGCCTCACTATCCTCAACGAGACCACGCTCGACGCGCGCAAGGGCGAGATCACGCTCCTCATCGGCCCCAACGGCGCCGGCAAGTCGACCGTGCTGAAGACGCTGTTCGGGCTCCTCACCCCGCGCAGCGGCGAGGTGCGATTCGAGGGCAAGGTCATCAACGGCATGCCGCAGCGCGACCTCCTCGCGCAAGGCATCGCCTTCGTGCCGCAGGGACGCAACCTCTTCGGGTCGCTCTCCGTACGTCACAACCTGGAGCTCGGCGGCATCACCCTGCCCCGCGCCGAGCTTCCCGGCCGTATCGAGGAGGTGCTCGCGCGCTTCCCGCGCATCCGCGAGCGCATCGACAACCAGGCCTCGACGATGTCGGGCGGCGAGCAGAAGCAGCTCGAGGTCGGGCGCGCGCTGCTGTTGCGTCCCCGCGTGATCCTCATCGACGAGCCGTCGATCGGCCTCTCGCCCAAGCTCGTGCAGGAAGTGATGACGCTGCTGCGCCAGCTCGCCGACGACGGCGTGACGGTGCTGATGGTCGAGCAGAACGTGCGCACGGCGCTCAAGTACAGCAACCGCGCGCTCGTGCTGGAGATGGGCCGCCTCGCGCTCGATCGACCGGCATCCGAGCTCCTGCAGGACCCCGACCTCAACCGGCTCTTCCTGGGCGGCCACGCGCAAAAACCCGCGGCATGACGACGCGGCACCGAACGCAAGTCGGCATTCTCGGTGCGGGTCCCGCGGGGCTCATGCTGTCGCATCTCCTGCACCGCGCGGGCATCGAGTCCGTGGTGATCGAGAGCCGCGATCGCGCGTACGTCGAGCACCGCGTGCGCGCCGGCGTGCTGGAGCAAGGCAGCGTCGACCTCCTCGACGAGGCGGGCCTGGGCGGGCGCATGCGGCGCGAAGGCCTCGTCCACCACGGCATCGAGCTTCGCTTCGGGGGCCGCGGCCATCGCATCGACTTTCCGTCGCTGACCGGCGGCCGTTCCATCGTGGTCTACGGCCAGCAGGAAGTGGTGAAGGACCTGATCGAGGCCCGCCTCGCCGCGGGCGGCACGATCGTATTCGAGGCGACGGACGCGATCCCGCAGGACATCGACGGGCCGCAGCCCTCGATCCGCTACGTGCACGGCGGCGAGGAGCACGTGCTCGCGTGCGACTTCATCGCGGGATGCGACGGCTTCCACGGCGTGAGCCGGCAGTCGATCCCGCGCGGCGTGCTCTCCCTGTTCGAGCGCACCTATCCCTTCGCCTGGCTCGGCATCCTCGCCAAGGCGCCGCCTGCGCGGGAGGAGCTCATCTACGCCTGCCACGAGCGCGGCTTCGCGCTCTACAGCATGCGCTCGCCGGAGCTCACGCGCCTCTACCTGCAGGTCGCGCCCGACGAGGAGATCTCGGCGTGGCCCGACGAGCGCATCTGGAGCGAGCTGCACGCGCGCCTCGAGACGGGCGACGGATGGAAAGTGCTCGAAGGGCCCGTGATCGAGCGCCTCGTGGCGCCCATGCGGAGCTTCGTCGCCGAGCCGATGCAATACGGGCGGCTCTTCCTCGCGGGCGACGCCGCGCACATCGTGCCGCCGACCGGCGCCAAGGGCATGAACCTCGCGCTCGCCGACGTGCGCACGCTGTGCGCAGCGCTCGCCGACTATTTTTTGAGCGGCCGCGAGGACAAGCTCGCCGCCTACTCGCAATCGTGCCTCGCGCGCGTCTGGCGCGCTGAGCACTTCTCCTGGTGGATGACCTCCCTGCTGCACAGGTTCCCGAACGAAGACGGCTTCGGGCACCGGCTGCAGCGATCGCAGCTCGAGTACGTCACGAGCTCACGGGTGGCGGCTGCCAGCCTCGCCGAGAACTACGTCGGACTGCCGTTCGCCGACGCCTGACGGACACGCCCATGATCAACAAGATCGTTTCCTCCGCCGCCGCCGCCATCGCCGACATCCGTGACGGCTCGACCGTGATGATCGGCGGCTTCGGCACGGCGGGAATGCCCTCCGAGCTCATCGACGCGCTCATCGAGCAAGGGGCGCGCGACCTCACCATCGTCAACAACAACGCCGGCAACGGCGAGACCGGCGTCGCGGCGCTGCTCAAGCACAAGCGCGTGCGCAAGATGATCTGCTCGTTCCCGCGCCAGGTCGACTCGCATCACTTCGATGCGCTGTACCGCGCGGGCGAGGTCGAGCTCGAGCTGGTGCCGCAAGGTAACCTCGCGGAGCGCATCCGCGCCGCCGGCGCCGGCATCGGCGGCTTCTTCACGCCGACCGGCTTCGGCACGAAGCTCGCCGAGGGCAAGGAGACGCGCAAGATCGACGGCCGCGACTACGTCCTCGAGTATCCCATCCGCGCCGACTATGCGCTCGTCAAGGCGCTGCGCGGCGATCGCTGGGGCAATTTGATTTATCGCAAGACGGCGCGCAACTTCGGGCCCATCATGGCGTCTGCCGCGAAGTGCACGATCGCGCAAGTGCGCGAGATCGTGAACCTGGGCGACCTCGACCCCGAGTCCGTGGTCACGCCGGGCATCTTCGTCTCGCGCGTCGTCGAGATTCCGCTTGCCGCCAAGGCCGTCGTCGCGCCCGGCGCGGCCGCCTGACCCAGGAGCCACATCATGCAACGATTCACGAGAGACGAGATGGCGGCGCGCGTCGCGAAGGACATTCCCGATGGCGCCTACGCGAACCTGGGCATCGGCCTGCCGACGATGGTGGCCAATCACCTGCCCAAGGACCGCGAGATCATCCTGCACACCGAGAACGGCCTCCTCGGCATGGGCCCCGCGCCCGAAGCCGGCCGCGAGGACTGGGACCTCATCAACGCCGGCAAGCAGGCGGTCACGACGCTACCCGGCGCGTCGTTCTTCCATCACGCGGACTCGTTCGCGATGATGCGCGGCGGGCACCTCGACTTCTGCGTGCTGGGCGCGTTCCAGGTCTCGACGCGCGGCGACCTCGCCAACTGGCACACCGGCGCCAAGGACGCCATCCCAGCGGTCGGCGGCGCGATGGACCTGGCGATCGGCGCCAAGAGCATCTTCGTGATGATGGAGCACTTGACGAAGCAGGGCGAGAGCAAGATCGTGACCGAATGCACCTACCCCGTCACGGGGCTCGCGTGCGTGAACCGCATCTACACCGACCTGGCCGTGATCGACGTGACGCGCAACGGCCTCGTCGTCGTCGACATCGCACCCGGGCTCGCGTTCGACGAGCTCGTCAAGCTCACCGGCGTTCCGCTCACCAACGGCATCGCCGCGGCGTAGCGCAACTTTCTCACGACTCCACAGGACGAAGGCAGGTAACAGCATGGAAGCATTCATCTGCGACGCAATCCGGACCCCCATCGGCCGCTACGGCGGCGCGCTCGCCGGCATTCGCACCGACGACCTGGCCGCCCTTCCGCGGTCGACGACGTCTACTACGGCTGCGCCAACCAGGCGGGTGAGGACAATCGCAACGTCGCGCGCATGGCGCTCCTCCTCGCGGGCCTGCCGCAGGAGGTGCCCGGCGCCACGGTGAATCGCCTGTGCGGGTCGAGCCTCGACGCCATCGGCATCGCCGCGCGCGCCATCAAGAGCGGCGAGGCATCGCTCATGATCGCGGGTGGCGTGGAGAGCATGACGCGCGCGCCGTTCGTGATGGCCAAGGCCGACAGCGCGTTCTCGCGCGTAGCGAAGATCGAGGACACGACCATCGGCTGGCGCTTCGTGAATCCGCTCATGAAGGCGAAGTACGGCATCGACTCGATGCCGGAGACCGCCGAGAACGTCGCCGCCGACTTCGGCGTCTCCCGCGCCGACCAGGATGCATTCGCGTTGCGCAGCCAGGAGCGCGCCGCCGCGGCCATCGCCGCCGGACGCCTGGCCGAGGAGATCGTCCCCGTCACCCTCCCCGCGAAGAAGGGCGAGCCCGTCGTGTTCAAGCAGGACGAGCATCCGCGCGCGACGACGATCGAGTCGCTCGCGAAGTTGAAGGGCGTGGTGAAGCCCGACGGCACCGTGACCGCCGGCAACGCGTCGGGCGTCAACGACGGCTCGTGCGCGGTGATCCTTGCGTCCGAGGAGGCCGCGCGCCGCCACGGTCTCACGCCCCGCGCGCGCGTCGTGGCCACCGCCACGGCGGGCGTCGCGCCGCGCATCATGGGCTTCGGTCCCGCACCCGCGACGCGCAAGGTGCTGGCGAAGGCGGGTCTCTCGCTCGGCGACATGAGCGTCATCGAGCTCAACGAGGCGTTCGCGGCGCAGGCGCTCGCGGTGACGCGCGACCTCGGCCTGCCGGACGACGCGCCCGAGGTCAATCCCAACGGCGGCGCCATCGCGCTCGGCCATCCGCTCGGCGCGAGCGGCGCGCGCCTCGT
>JBGAIS010000270.1:0-3770 GCA_044225355.1 Casimicrobiaceae bacterium
GCGGCCGTCGCCCTCGATGCCCAGGAGCCGGATGACGACGGGCAGCGTGAGGCCGTTGATGACGAGAGTCAGGACGATCGAGCTCGCCGCGAGGAAGAGGATGAGGTCGCGGCCCGGGAACGGCGTGTCGCCATGGATGACGAGGGGCAGCGAAAGCGCCGCGGCCATGGTGACGGACCCGCGAAGCCCCGCCCAGCCGATCACGAACACGAGCCGCGGGTCGGGAAAGCCGTCGCGCTCGCGGTAGCGCCGCATGAGGAGCGGACGCATGTTGGCGGCGGGGTAGAGCCACGCGATGCGCACGACGTTGAGCACGGCCCACAGCACGATCGCGTACAGCGCAAGCTGGTGCCACGGCATGGCCGACATGCGCTGCACGACGTACGGAAGCTCGAGGCCCAGCAACACGAACACGAGCCCGTTGAACACGTACAGGAGCATCCGCCACACTTCCATCGCATGCCGGCGCGTGGCGGGCGAGACGTTGGCCGCGGTGTGCGCCCCCGACCACAGGCCCGCGGAGACCACCGCGAGGATGCCCGAGACGTGCAGCCACTCGGCCGCGAGGTAGGCCGCGTACGGCGTGAGCAGCGACAGGATCACGTGCACGGTCGGATCCTCGAACATGAGGCTGCGCAGGCGCCTTCCGACGAACCCGACGGCGATCGCGACCGTGACGCCCGCCAGCACGCCGCCGGCGGCGAGGATCACGAACTGCTGCGCCGCGTGCGTCGCCGAGAACGTGCCCGTGGCCACCGCGGCGACGGCGAACTTGAACGCGACGAGGCCCGACGCATCGTTGATGAGGCTCTCGCCGTTCAGGATGTGCGTCACGTTCGACGGCACCGCCAGGCGGCCCGTGGCGGCGGACGTGGCCACGGCGTCCGTCGGCGAGACGATGGCGCCGAGCGCGAACGCCGCGGCCAGCGGCAGGCCGGGGATGAGCCAGTGCAGCACGTAGCCGACCGCGATCACCGTGAGGAACACGAGCACGAAGGCGAGCGCGAGCACGGGCCGCATCACGTCCAGGAGGTCGCGCTTGGGAATGAGCCAGCCGTCGGCGTAGAGCAGCGGCGGGATGAAGAGCGCGAAGAAGAGCCCGGGCTCGATGTGCAGCACGGACAACGACGGCACGAAGGCCAGCCCCACGCCCGCGAGCACGAGGAGCAGCGTCACCGGCAGCGGCACCCAGTGCGCGAGCGCGCCGGCGAGCGCGACCACGAGGAGCAGGATGAGGACGAGCTCGAACGTCGCCATCGGGCGGGCGGCGTTCAGAAGCCCGCGCCGGGCGCGGCCAGGTACTCCGCCTCCTCCGCCGACGACGCGCGGCCGAGAAGGGCGTTGCGATGCGGGTAGCGCCCGAAGCGGAAGATCACGTCGGCGTGCTTGCGCGCCCATTCGAGCGGGCCCGCGTCGCCCATCTCCCGCGACAGCGCCTCGAACAGCACGAGCGACCGGCGCTGCATCGCGACGTCCTCGGCGTGCTCGAACGGCATGTACAGGAACCAGCGCTCGCGCGGCGCCAGCTTGCGGTCGAGCCCGCGGTCGACGGCGTCCTCGGCCACGCCGAGCGCGCGGGCATCGCCCGCGAAGGCGCGCGGCGTGTCGCGGAAGATGTTGCGCGTGAACTGGTCCTGCAGGATGACGAGCGCGAGCGCGCCGTGCGCGGTGGCCCCCCACTCCGCGTAGCGCCCGCCGAGGGCGTCGTCCACGGCATGGCCGAAGCGGCGGCGGATCTCGTCGTCGAAGGCGGGGTCCTTGCGGAACCAGGCGGGGCGGGACTGGCCGCGCTCGGCCGAGCCGGGGGCGCCGAACCAGAAATCGAGGATGTCGTTGGCGAGTTCGTCCATGGCCTATGATAAGCGTCCTCCATGGACACCTCCTACCGCAACGTTTTCCTGCTCGCGTGCTGCCAGGCGCTGCTCCTGACCAACAGCGCGGGGCTCATCGCCATGAACGGCCTCGTGGGCTACTCGCTGGTGGACGCCAAGGCGGTCGCCACGCTGGGCGTGACCTCGTACGTCGTGGGGTCGGCCATCGCGACGATGCCCATGTCGCTGTGGATGGCGAAGGTCGGCCGGCGGCGCGGCTTCATGGCCGGGGCGCTCATCAACGTCGCGGGGTGCGGGCTCGCGGTCGTCGCGCTTTGGGCGCACAGCTTCGTGCTGTACTGCCTCGCCACGGCGGTGATCGGCGTGTACAACGCGGTCGGGCTGCAATACCGCTTCGCGGCCGCCGAGGTGGCGTCGAAAGCCGACAAGGCGCGCGCCATCTCGCTCGTGCTCGCGGGCGGCATCGTGGGTGGGTTCGTGGGGCCGGCCATCACGCGCTGGGGCCGCAACCTCTTCGCCACGCCTTTCCTGGGCTCGTTCATGCTGCTCGCGGGCGTGGCGCTGGTCGCGCTGGCGGTGCAGTCGCGCGTGCGGGTACCGAAGCCCGCGCTGGCGGAGAACGAAGGCGGAGGCAGGCCGCTGCGCGAGATCGTCCGCCAGCCCATCTTCATCGTGGCCGCGATCGCGGGAACGCTGGGCTACGGCCTCATGAACCTCATCATGACCGCCACGCCGCTCGCGATGGACTTCTGCGGCCTGCCCTACGCTTTCGCGGCCACGGTCATCTCGTGGCACGTCGTGGGCATGTACGCGCCCGGCTTCGCCACGGGATCGCTCATCGCGCGCTTCGGCGTGCTGAAGGTGATCGTCGCCGGCGTGGCGGTGATGGCGGCGGGGGCGGTGGTGGCGCTCACGGGCAACGAGCTCGCGCACTTCCTGACGGCGCTGGTGCTCGTCGGCGTGGGCTGGAACTTCATGTATACCGGCGGCACGACGCTTCTCACCGACGCGTACACGCCGGCAGAGAAGGCGCGCACGCAGGGCGCGAACGACTTCATCATGTTCTCGACGATGGCCGTGTCCTCGTTCTCGTCGGGCGCGCTCGTCTCGTCGGCCGGCTGGCAGGCGATGAACTGGGTCGCGCTGCCGTTCCTGGGGCTCGTGGCCCTCGTCGTCGGGTGGTACGCGAGGAAGCCCAAGGCCGCGCGCGCGCAGCCCGCCTGAGGTCGGCACGAGAATGGGCCGCGCGACCGACATCCGCGAGCTGCGCTCTTTCTCGGCGCGCTCGACGCTGTCGCGGCCCATCGCGGACGCGACGCACGTCATCCCCGCCATCGAGTTCGTCGTCTGCGAGGTGGAGCTCGAAAGCGGCGTGGTCGGGCAGTCGTACCTCCTCGCCTTCCACTACTCGCCGCATGCCATCCGCGGCGCGTTGCGCGACCTCGCGGCCTTCGCGACCGGTCGCGACGCGACGGCCACGCAGGCGTTCATCCGCGACTGGAACCGCGAGACGGAATACTTCGGCCAGGAGGGCCTGCAGCGCTGGGCGCTGGGCCTTGCCAACGTCGCCATGTGGGACGCCCACGCGCGCACCCTCGGCGTCCCCGTCTGGCGCATGCTGGGCGGCGAGTCGGGGGCCGTTCCCGTGTACGGCAGCGGCGGATGGCTCTCTTACTCCGACGCCGAGCTCGTGGACGAGGTGCGCGGCTACGTGAAGCGCGGCTTTCCCGCGGTGAAGCTCAAGGTGGGGGCGCGCGAGCCCGGTCGCGATCTCGCGCGCATGCGGCTCGTGCGCGAGGCCGTGGGACCGCACGTGCGCATCATGATCGACGCCAACCAGGGCATGCAGGTGCCGGAGGCGCTGGAGCTCGCGCTCGCGGCGCGCGACATCGGCATCGGCTGGTTCGAGGAGCCCATCGATCATCGCGACTTCGACGG
>JBGAIS010000020.1:0-31445 GCA_044225355.1 Casimicrobiaceae bacterium
CGGCAAAACCATCAGCCTCGCGAGCATCGCAGGATCGGTGGGGCTTTCCAAGGGCAGCGACCGTTTCGCCTGGGTGAAGGCGTACTTCGCGGCGAAGGCGCGCGCCTTCAAGTCCGCGGGCTATCCCAGCGACGCGGGAGGCCTGCTGCCACCGAACCCGTAAGTCGGTCGACGTGAGCGACAAGCTTCGTCAAATTTATTGGAGCACACGATGAATCAAGCCAACGCCAGTGCCGCGGCACCTGCCGCCACGCCGGCCTTTTGCCATCTCGACCCCGGGTCGATCAAGGCGATGACGTTCGACATGCAGGGCAGCCTGCTCGATTTCTACTCCACCATCTTCGATGCCGGAACGAGGATCACCGCAAGCAAGGGTGTCAGCGTCGACTGGTCCGACGTGGTGAGTCGCTGGCGCAAGGCATATCGCCAGGACCTGGACGGCATCATCGCAGGCTCCGTTGCGTGGAAGTCCACCGACGCCGTCTATCGCAGCACGCTCGATCAGACGCTTGACGGTGTCAGCTGGGGAGCCGTTCTGTCGGCAGAGGATCGCGACGAGCTGAGCGCCGCATGGTCGACGCTCAGGCCCTGGGCGGATACGCGACCCGGCCTCACGCAGCTGCGACGGCAATTCAAGCTGTCGACGCTGTCCAACGGCTCGATGGCGTCCATGATCAACATCCTCAAGATGCACGGTCTACCCTTCGACTGCGTGCTGACGGCGGAACTCGTCAACTCGTCGAAGCCCGATCCTCGTGTCTACGCGCTGGCGCAAAGGTCGCTCGGCGTGCGTGCGGACCAGATCCTCATGGTGGCTTGCCACAAGTACGACCTCGCCGCCGCCAAGCAGTTTGGATTCAAGGTGGCCTTCATTCCACGGCCGCAGGAGTTCGGTCCGCGAGGTCAGGCAGACGCAGGTGCCGAGCCTTACTTCGACGCAATGGCGCCAAGCCTGGTCGACCTGGCGGGCTTCCTCGCGGGCGCTCCGGCAGAAGTGGCCGGAGCTGGTGCTCGTTGAAAGGGCAACGGACCAAGGCCTCTGTTTGGGCCACCGTTGCCGTGCATCGATTTCGTAGATTTCTTTCCATCAATTCTCGAGGTTATCCATGATTTCGTCTGTTCTTCGTACGGCTGCAGTCCTTGTCCTTCTGACCGCTGGCGGCGCGTCGGCGCAAACGCCGGAGTTCGCCAACGCGCGCGGCGACTGGACGATTCACTCGGTGGGCGGAAGGGGAGAGGCGGCAACCCAGCACGTCCAGATCCATCAGGGAGAGGGGAAGATCTGGGGGCGGTTCGAAGGTCCGAACCAGTCCGGCGGGATTCAGGGCTCCGTGAACGGGCGGCACATCGAGTTCCAGACCGAGACCCGCGACGTCCTTCACTTTCGAGGGCAGATCGAGGGAGATACGATCGACGGCACGTTCGGCAACCGGGGCGTGCAGGGCACGTGGCGAGCGGTGCGCAATTCGCCATGACGAGCACGTCGAATCTCGACGACCGACGGACGGAAGCGATGCTGCGGGTGGCGGCGTCAAGGTCACTTGCGCCGCCTCGGGTTGCCGACCTCCATCCGACGTAGCTCGAGGTCCGTCATCGGTCGGCCTATGCGGCGACCCCGGGAGGCGTCGCCGATGAGATCGCGGACCTCGGCGCCGGAAGCGGCACGAACCAGGCTAAGATCCCGGCCTTACCGCGGCACGTACACGAGGTTGGACGTGGCGTCCGCGGCCCCCTTGCTCATGAACACCTCCGCCTGCGCCGTGTAGATCCCCGGGACGATCGCCTCGGCTTTCGTCCACTTCTTGCGGTCGGCTTCCAGCGAAGGCTCATAGCGCAGGTCGAACTTCACGCCGTACGCGCCCGCGGCATCGGTCTTCGCCTCGGCGACGCGCAGCGCTCCGTTCGGATCGCGTAGCTCGACGCGAATTCGCTCGCCGGCCGCCGCGGGCGCAATGCGTCCCTTGAGCGCGATCGTTGTCCCGGTCGTCTTCTCGCGGTCCTCGCGCAGGTCGATCGTGACCGCCTTGCGAATGTGAACGTTGTTGAGCGTGCCGCCGATGCTGTAGTAGCGCGACCCCACGGGACGCGGCGCAGGCAGCGTGTAGCTGCGCGGCAGGAAACCCTTCAGCCGGACCGGTGCGGTCATCGGCAGATTGCGCTCCTGGTACTCGGTGTAGCCGCCTTGCGGGACGACGATCAGGTCGAAGTGTCGCTCGGCCTTGCCGTCGAGCCAGACCCATGCGTGCGGGAAATGTACCGTCCATCCGCGCGGCACGCGGTCGACGCTCACGCGGATCATCCGCGGCTCGTCCAATGGATTGCGGACCGCGGTGCGGATCATCGCCGGCGTGCCCGGGCTGTGCGAGGCGGCGATGAAGTCGAAGACGTTCTCCTGGGCACCGTTGTTGCCGCCGGAAACTTCCCCCAACTGCTGACTCGCGTAGACCTTGAGGCACGTGTGCTGGCCGACGATGGGCACCCAGTTGGCGAACACGTCGGCCGACCCGTTCTGCGCGAGATTCGAGATCGTCTGGACGCCGATCGGCGACCAGTTCCCGTTGTCGCCGACGCCGGGCGGGAACACCGCGTAGAAGGTGACCTTGACGTTACTCGCGCCCATCGCGCCGCTCACGTGCACGCGCGCCGTCAACTGGTTGACCTCGCCGACCTTGGGCTTGTCGCCGTTTCCCTTCGGCCGTCCTTCGGAGTCCTTGGCGTTGTCGAACGTACCGAACGGCGCGCGGTCCACCCAGATGTCGGGCGACTGCCAGTTACCGTCCCACGGCTCGACGCGGAGGTCGAAGGCGCCATGGGGGTCGTTCACGACGGTCTGCGCCCACTCGACGCGAACCTTGCAGACCTGCGGGCGCGCCTGCACGGAGTCGTCGACAACGGTGATCCGCAGCGCGCGCGCCGGGTCGTCGACGAAGTCGTTCGCCTTCAGCACGTTCGGGTCGTGCATCAACGTGATGAAGCGCGTCTGCTGGTTGACGTGCAGCGTGTCGGCGATCGCTCGGGTGACCACGACGCCTCCCTGGTTGGGCGCGCCATCGAGCGGGATGCTGTCGTCGAAGACTTGCGTGGTCGTGCCCGGCCGCTGCCGCACCTGGACGTAGTAGTGGAGCCCGTCGGTGACCTTGATCTTGAGCAGGTGGAACCGGTTGGCCGTCGCGTCCTGGGCGAGCCCGTGCGCGACGACCTCGAACTCCTGCGAGAAGGGGTTGCGATCCCACGTGAGCTGCCGGATGTTCCCCGCATCGTAGTAGCCGAGCTTGTCGAGGTGGTACCCGCTGAACAGGGGATGGTCGTCGTGCCATCCCATCAGGTCGAACTCCTCCGCCGAAGCCGCATTCGGATCGACGAGGTCCGAGGAATAGATGTCCTCGCCGAGCGTCGCGGTGCCGTCACCCGAGAACGTCGGGGCGGAGACGATGTTGTGCCCGAATTCGTGTGCGAAGCGCCCCCAGTTCGCCGAGTGCTGGATCGCGAGGAGGTTGATCTCCTGGGTCAGCGTGATGTCGATATGGACGTGGTTCGCGTCGCTCGAAGGCCTTCCGTCGTCGTACGTGAAATGCTGCTTCGACCAGCCGCCCCATGCCCGGATGAAGTCGGTGTCCGTGTAGAGCACGCACGCCATCATGGCGTAGTTGGAAAGGGTGAACCCCTCGTCCTGCGCCGCCTGCGCCGCAAACGCCGTGAGGCGGTCGAGCTGGCCGTTCTTGATGTTCTGCACCGACGGACTCGTGTCGACGAAGTCGGCGAACGTGCCGTCGAGCGTCTTGAAGCTCGCGGTCACGTCGTACTGCACCTTCGTCTTGTCGTAGCTCGCCTGCTTGTAATAGAGCTTCACCTTGTCCCAGGCGGCGATGACGTCGTTGCGCACGCTGGTCGCGTTCGGCGGCGAGCGGTCGCTCGCCTGCAGCAGGACCACCATCACCTTGATCGTGCCGATCGGGTTCACGTCGCCCGCCGATGCGGTGCCGGCGCCGGCAAACGTCTCGGGCGGGCCGTCCTCGCCCGCGCCTGCGTCGGGATAGCCGAGGACGTGGAAATCGACCGGACCCGACGCCGCGTTCGCGCCCACGGTCACCTCGACGGGGCCGTCGTCGACGTCAGGCGCGGTGATGACTTGCAGGTGGTTGGGCGTCGCCGCCACCACGGTGGCGGCTTTGCCTCCCACCTCGACGATGTTCTGCCATCGGTCGGGGGAGAAGTTGGAGCCGGCGATGGTGACCAGGCAGCCACGTTGCCCCGACAGTGGCTCGAAGCCCGTCACCGACGGGCCCGTGTAAAGGGGCAGGTACTGACGGATCCAGGCGTGGAGCCGGTCCGGCTTGTCAAGCAGCGAGGCGATCTTCTGGACGACGACGGGCTTCGTGAGCTTGGGCATCTCGGCCTCCGTAGGCAACCGCGTTGCACCATACATCGCTTTGGTTCGACCAGAACAGGGGAATAGTCCGCTTCTCGCGCGGGCGCGGGCCCGGCTTCGGTTCAGTCGCCTCGCAACTGCGCTCGCCAAGCGGGGCGTCGATGGGATCGACTCGCATGAGATCGCAACAGGTGCCGCTGGCCACGGCCCGCCTTCGGTCACGACGGCGACATCAGCACCCCGCCGTGCACTTCCCGTCGGCATTGAACTCCATCGTCTTGCCCGACAACGGCACGTGCACCGGCACCTTCGACGCCTTGACGAACGCTTCTGTCTTGCTGCCGGGGCGCACTTTGCCATTCACCGTGCCTACCTCGTTGGCGTGCGACGCGATCACGGCGTTGGGCTTGACGAGGTCGTTGATCACGAACGCGGCTTCCGCGGGACCGGTGGTGAAGCCGTCGCCGATGTTCATGACGGCGAGCGTGGCGTGGTAGTAGTCGCGCACCACGCGCTCCTGGTCGGCGACGATGCCGGTGTCACCCGACAGGTAGGCGACGAGGCCGTTGCTGAAGCGCAGCACGTAGCCCGTGGCGAGCCCCACGTCGCCGGCAATGCCGACGTCCTTCATCGCCTTGCCGAGATCGCCGCCGATGTAGTCGGGGTCCACGCCGTTGCTGTGCAGCGCGGTCACCGTCGCGATCCGCACGCCGCTCACGGTGACGCTGCCGCCGAAGCGCGCGAGGATCGCGTTCGCGGGGTCGCCGCCGTTGGCCTTGAGCTTGGCGGCGAAGAAGGGCGGCATCTCGCTGCCCGTGACGATCTTCGCTTTCTTGGCGATCGCAATGTTGACCGCGCTCGTGTTGGGCACCGCCGACACCGAGACGTCGGGCTTCTCGCACGTCCCCGAATTGGGTGCCTTGTTGTGGGCGTTGCCGACGTGGTCGCCGTGCATGTGACTCACGAGGATGATGTCGATCTTGCCGAGGCGCGGGTCCTCGGCGCCGGCGACGGTACGGCCGGGGTCGTAGAGGATGCGCGTGCCGTTGGGATCCTCGAAAATGAGCGCGCGGTCCTGCGGGCAGAATTCGCCGTCGATGCCGCCGAGCGGCGTGACCTTCACGACCTGGGCCGACGCCGCGAACGCGAGGCCCGCGAGAACGGTGCCCAGGCAAAGCGTCTTGTTCCGTCGAACCATGTCTTCCTCCGTGGATGGTGCGGTTACTTGCGGGCCGGCGCGACTTGCGCGCCCTGGATGCCATGCCGCTTCAACGCTTCGTCGACGAAGCCGCTGGCCTTGAGATCCTCGATCTGCGTCACCAGCCATTCCTGCGCCGCCGTGCGCCCCTTGGGCACGCCGACGGCCTGCTCGATCACCATGAAGCGGCCGGGCAGCAGGCGCACGCCGCCGACACGCTTCGCATCGGCCTCGAGCTGCTGCTTCACGCCCGCCGCGACGTCGAGATTCTCGGCGAGGAGCATGTCGGTGACTGCAGGGGACGTGGGCGCGCGGACGAGAGTCGCCTGCTTGATCTCGCGCGTCAGGAAGAGATCGTATGCGCTGCCTTTGCCGACCACGATGCGCGTGCCCGCGCGATCCACCTGGTCGTTGCCCTGCAGGGCCGAGCCGGCGCGCACGAGGTAGGCGCCTTCGATGATCACGTAAGGCGCCGTGTACTCCGTGTCGCTCGCACGCACGGGGTCGATGGCGACGAACGCGAGGTCGACGCGCTTCGCCTTGACGGCCTCGACCACGTTGCCGGCGGAGTTGAACGTGACGAGCTCGACCGGCACGCCGAGACGCCTGCCGATCTCGCGCGCGATGTCGACCGATACGCCCTGCGGGTCGCCGTTGGGAGCCTTGGTCGCGAGGATGGGATTGCCGAAGTTGATGGCGGCGCGCATCGTTCCGCCGGGGGCGAGCTCGGACACAGCGGCGGGCGAGGGCTTGGGTGTCGTCGCGCATCCGAGGGTCGCGGCGATGGCCGACGCGGCCAGGAAGTATGCGAATGACTGTTTCATGGTCGAACTCCGGTGTCCGGGGCGAGGCCTTGGGTCGTACGCTTCACGTTGCGAGCAGCGGGGCGAGCGCGCGGATGGCGGGCACGTCCTCGAGCGAGCCGATGCGCTCGATGAGCCGCGCGGAAGCGCCCGCGCCGAGCACGGGTTCCATGAGGCGCGAGGCCTTCGCATTCACGCGATCGGTGTCGAGAGGGTTCTCCTTGGTGCCGGGCGCGTGCGGCGTGAAGTGCTTCACCGCGCGGCCGTCGCGCAGCGTGACCTCCACGAGGCCGCTGCGTGGCGCCTTGCGGTCCATGAGCGTCGGGTCGGCGATGAGCTCGACCCGCTTCTTCACGGCCACCACGCGCGGGTCGCGCATGCGCTCGTACGAGTGGCTGTCGTCGAACGAGACGTCGCCGTCGACCAGCGCGAGGGCGAGGATATGCTGGCAGTTGACGTCCGGCATCGAGCGATCGTCGACGATACGGGCGCCGTCCTCCGGCAGGCGCACGACGATGCGCGCGACGCTGTCAGGCGTGAGCGCGTGCTCGCGAAGGAGCGTGAGGAACGCGTCGAGCGGGGACTGGATCGGATAGCCGACGGAGTAAGGCTTGATCGCCGTCTCCGTCACGAAGAAGCGCGTTCCGAGTCCCGCCACCATCTGCCCGGGATCGGGATTGGCGGAGAGCGCGATGAGCGCGTTGTGCTCGCCGTCGAGCACGTCGCTCACGCCCGTGAGCCCGAGCGAGGCCATCACGGCGGCCGTCACGCCGTTGCGCGCGCCCATGCCGGAGAAATCGAAGGCCTTCTCGACGTGCTCGGCGTCACGCACCCAGCTCCAGATGCCCGACACCTGCTGCGCCGCATAGGAGAGCGCGTGCCGCATGCCGGTCTCGTCGAGGCGCGCGAGCGAGGCGGCCGCGGCCACCGCGCCCATCGTCGAGCTCGTCCCTTCCGCGCTGCGGTGCGTGGCGCGCACGTGATCGGGGCCGAGCGCCATCAGGAACCGGCAGCACACGTCGTAGCCCAGCGCCACGGCGTTGACGAGCTCGCGGCCCGAGCAATCGCCGCGCTCGGCCATCGCCCACGCGGCGGGGACGACCGAGCAGCCCGGATGCGCCTTCGTCACGGGCTCGAAGTCGTCGGTCTCGTCCGCATGGCCGAACATCGCATTCACCAGCGCGGCGTTGACGGCGCTCGTCCGGATGTCGGTCGCCACGATCGTGGCTTCGGCAATGCCGCCTTGCGAGCGGGCGAACTTGATCGCCATCTCGCCGGGCGTTAAGCGTGCGCCCGAGACCATCGCGGCGAGCGTGTCGAGGACGCGGTGGCGCGCCGCCTGGCAGACGTGGGGGGGCAGTGGCGTGTCGCGCGCCTGCACCATGTAGCGCGCGAGTCGTCCAGTGATATCCGTGGCAGCCATGGAAGTCCGTATGCGCGAGTTGTCAGTCGATCTTG
The DNA here is from genome assembly GCA_044225355.1 of Casimicrobiaceae bacterium. GTDB lineage: Bacteria > Pseudomonadota > Gammaproteobacteria > Burkholderiales > Casimicrobiaceae > VBCG01. The sequence continues at coordinate 7,829 of JBGAIS010000020.1, forward strand.
ACGTTGGCGGATTTCACGAGGTCGACCCAGAACTTGCCGTCGGCGGCGAGGTAGGTCGCGAACGCTTCGGGTGACGCGGACAGCGATACTTCCGTGCCCTCGCGCGCGAGCGCCGCTTTCACTGCCGGCTGCTGCATGGCCGCCGTGGCGGCGTCGAAGATCTTCCTCACGATCGGCGCCGGCGTTCCGGCGGGAACGAACAGGCCGTACCAGAATTCGAGGTTGTACTCGGGCAGGCCCGCCTCCTTCATGCCCGGGATGTCCGGCACGAGCGGCGAGCGCTCGTGATTGCTGACCGCGAGCGCACGAAGGCGTCCGCCCTTGACTTGCGGCAGCACCGAGGGCGACGTGCCGAACGTGACTTGTGTCTCGCCTGCCATCACCGATTGGATCGCCGGCGCGCCTCCCTTGTACGGGACGTGGGTCATCTGCGTGCCCGTGAGCTGCATGAAGAGCGCCATCGCAAGGTGCGGCGCGGAGCCGTTGCCGGACGTCGAATAGTTGAGCTTGCCTGGATCCTTCCTCGCGGCGGCGATGAGGTCGGATACGGTGCGGATCGGCGTCTCCGCGTTGACGGCGAGCACGAGGGGAGACGTCGTGATCTTCGTTATCGGGGCGAGGTCACGCGGCGCGTAGCCCAGGCCGCGCATCAGTGCCGGGTTGACCGAAATGCTGCTGGGGCTCGCGATCAATATCGTATAACCGTCCGCGGGAGACTTGGCGACGACTTCCGCGGCGAGGCTCGACCCTGCGCCCGGCTTGTTCTCGACGACGACCGGCTGGCCCATCGCCTTCGAGAACGCGTCGTTCATCGATCGCGCGACGTAGTCGGCGGCGCCGCCCGGCGCGAAGCCCACGACGAGCCGAACGGGCTTGCTTGGGTAGTTGTCGGCTTGCCCCCAAGCGGTTCCGACGGCTGCGGCCAGTGCGACCGCGAGCGCCATGGCTTTCTTCATGCGGCTTCCTCCGGAGGGCGATGGATCTTCTTGAAGGAGTGCTTACGCGATCTTCAGCACCAGCTTGCCGATGTGCGCGCCGGATTCCATGCGTGCCTTGGCTTGCGGCAAGTCATCGAATTCGAAGACTCGATCGATCACCGGCGTGATTCGCCTCGACGCGAACAGCGGTAGCACCTCCTCGACGAAGCGCGGCACGGCTGCGGCGCGCTGCACCTTGGTGCGAAGCCGGTTGGACACGCCGAAGACCGTAAGCCGCTTGCTGTGGAGCGCTGCGAGATCGATCTCCGCATGGCCGGTGCCATCGACGAATCCGACCGTTGCAAGGCGGCCTTCGAACGCGAGCGAGCGCAGGCACTCGGCGAAGATCGAGCCGCCGATCGTGTTGATCGCGAGGTCGGCGCCGCGCTGCGACGTCGCTTCGATGACCTCGGCAGCGAAGTCGGGCGCACGCGTGGCGATCGCCACGTCGAGTCCCAGGCCGGAGAGCGAGGCGAGCTTGTCCTTCGATCCGGAGGTGCCGATGACGCGCGCACCCAGCGCCTTGCCGAGCTGGAGCGATGCCACCCCCACGCCGGAGGACACTCCGTTGACGAGGAGCCACTCGCCCGATCGCAAGCGGCCTTGCAGGACGAGCATGTCGAACGTGACGAGGAACACGAGGGGAAGGGTCGCCGCCTCTTCCCACGTCAGCGCGGAAGGCTTGTGCATCGCCTCCGCCGCTTCCATGAGCGCGAACTCGGAGAATGCCCCGTTACAGCGACCCATGACGGCATCACCGGTCGCAAATCCCGTGACGCCTTCGCCGACGGCGACGATCTCCCCTGCGCCTTCGTTGCCGATGGCTTTCCAGGTGTCGCGCTGCGCGACGCCGTGGCTCGCCAGGAACTCGCCGCGATTGAGAGCGGCGGCGTGCATCCGGACCACGAGCTGGCCGGGCCCGGCAACCGGCGTTGCGACATCACGTACCTCCAGCGCAGTCGCGTCCTGCGTCAGGTTCATCCAGTGCGACCGCATCGTGCCCGGCGCGATCACGAGGCGGGGTGCGCGAGTGCCACGAGAGCGCCGAGATCCGGCGCTGCGACGATGCGCATCGCGGCGTCCACGATTGCCGCGGCCCGCTCGACGCCGAGGACCGGGTCGACGAGCCCGTGGACCTTCGCCTCGAGATCGGCGTCGCTCATCGGTCGTTCGAGGCTGCCGATCGCGTGCTCCACCATGATGTGATGCTTGCGGCCGTCCTGGAGCGTGATCGTCACGTCGGCGGCGGCTTCGTCGATCCGGTCGTCGGCATGCGCCTGCACGCGCTCGCGAAGGGCAACGACATCGGGGCGGTTGACGACGTCGTCGGCGAACTCCGCCTCGCCGGCGCGACCGAAGATGAGGCCAGCCGCGGCCGCGTGATACACGCTGAACTTGCCCTCGAGGCCGGTGCGCGGCGCTCGCTTGCCGGTCAGCTCGAGCACGAGGGAATGCACGCGCAGGTCCACGCGCTCGATGTCCGATGCCTTCAGGCCATGCGCATTGCGGAGCTGCACGCAGCCGTCGATCGACGGGTGGATCACGATCCCGCAGGCAAAGGGCTTGTACGTATTGAAGGCAATCTCGAATCGCTCGCCCAGCTCGCCGGTGATCTCGCTCCAGTCACTCTTGGTCGAGAAGGTCTGCATGAGCCCGCGCGGCGCTTCGATGGCCTTGGCGGATGCCGTGAACCCGTGCTTGGCCATCAGCGCGGCCGTAAGCCCGGCGCGTGCGGCCCCGCCGGGATGGAAGGGCTTCGTCATTGAGCCGAACTGCTCGCGAACGCCGATGGGCTGCGATGCCGCGATGCCGAGCGCCATCGTCGTCCGCTCGACGTCGAGGCGCAGCAGGCGAGCGCAGGCGGCTGCCGCCCCCAGCATGCCCGTCGATCCCGTAATGTGCCAGCCGCGGTCGTAGTGCTCGGGATAGATCGCGTTGCCCACGCGGCACGACACGTCGACGCCGAGGATCAGGGCGTCGATCAGCGCTTGCCCGCTGGCGCCGGTATGCTCGGCGAGCGCGAGCGCGGCGGAGGCCACGGGCCCGGCGGGATGGATGATCGTGCGCAGGTGCGTGTCGTCGTAGTCGAACGTGTGCGACGAGATGCCGTTGAGGAGCGCGGCACTCGCCATGTCGACGCGCTCCTTGCGCCCAAGGATGCTCGCCTGCCGCGAAGGGGCGAGTTCCTGCGTCGCGGCGAGGGCGGCTTCGAGCGTGGGATGGCGCGACGCGCCGATCGCGCAACCCAGCCAGTTGAGGAATGTCCGCTGTGCCTCGTGGGTGACGCCCGCGGTGAAATCGCCCGAGCGTCGGCCGACGACGAATTCGGCGAGGATGCGCGTGACCGGCGGGGCGCTCCCGTCGGCGTGGACCGTGGTGTTGTGCGCCATGCGCGTTCCTAGTCCGTGAGTTGGATGTTGCGGTCCTTCGCGACCTTGCTCCACTTCGCGATGTCGTCGCGCATGTACTGGCCGAACTGCGCGGGCGTCATCGGCATCACCTGCAGTGCTTCGCCCGCGAGGCGCTCGCTGAATGCCGGGTCGGCGAGCATCTTTCCGATCTCGGTGTTGAGGGTGGAGACGACGTCGGGCGGCAGGTTGGCCGGACCGACGATGCCGTACCACTGCACGCCGTCGAAGCCCTTGAAGCCCAGCTCCTCGAACGTCGGAACGTCGGGCAGGAGCGGATGGCGCTTGAGGCCGGTGACGGCGAGCGGGCGCAGCTTGCCTGCCTTGATGTGCGGCAGGGCCGCGGCAAGTCCCGGGAACGAGGCTTGCGTCTGCCCGCCCAGCACGTCGGTGAGCGCAGGGCCGATGCCGCGGTAGGCCGCGTGCGTGATATCGAGGTCGTTGGCGACCTTGAACTGCTCCATGGCGAGGTGCGTGAGCGTGCCCTGGCCCGAGGAGCCGTAAGAGAGCTTGCCTTTGTTCGCCTTGGCGTACGCGATGAATTCCTGCAGGGTGTTTACCGGCAGCGACGGCGGGACCACCAGCACGTTCGGCGTGCCCCCCACCATGGCGATCGGCGTGAAGTCCTTGACGGCGTCGTAGGGAAGCTTGCGCACCGCCGGATTCGTGCCGTGGGTGCCGACGTAGCCCACCATCAGCGTGTAGCCGTCGGGGGCCGCGCGTGCGGTGGCCTGCGAGCCGACGATGCCGCCGCCCCCGCTCTGGTTCTCGACGACGACCGGCTGCCCGAGGGCCTTCGAAAGCCGCTCGCCGACCTGGCGCGCCTTCGAAAGCCGCTCGCCGACCTGGCGCGCGACGAGGTCGACGCCGCCGCCCGGCTGCACGGGCGCGATGATCCTGATCGGCTTATTGGGATACGCACCCTGTGCGGAGACGAGCGCGGGTGCCGAGAGGCAAGCAAGCGCGACGCACGCGTGCGCGGCGAGTCGATACCACATGGTGCTTCCTCCTCCTGCTTGAAGACGCCGGATCCCCTGCGCAACCGTTTAACATCGGCTTTCTCGAAGCGTACACTCTAAATCGTCAACTGTCGACAATTCTAATGGAACAGGACATCCTCCCGACGACGGCGACGCTCGGCCTCGTGCAGGGCCACTCGCTCACCACCGCGCTCAAGCGCGAGCTCGAGCGGCTCATCTTCGACGGCAAGCTCCGGGCCGGCGAGCGCATCAACGAGAGCTCGCTCGCCGCGCACTTCAAGACGAGCCGCGGTCCGCTGCGCGAGGCGCTGCAGGCCTTGGGCGAGCAGGGCCTCATCTCGTTCGCGCGCAACCGCGGTGCCTTCGTCCGCCAGATTCCGCTGGCGGAGGCCGAAGAGCTGTACGACCTGCGTGCCGCGCTCGACGACGAGGTGGGACGCAAGCTCGCCGGAAACCTCACCGAGCAGCAAGCGCAGACGTTGGAGGATCTGCTGCGCAAGATGGACGAGTACGCCGCCGCGAACGACATCTCGAGCTATTACGTCGACAACCTTCGCTTCCACGACCTTCTCGTGCAGTACGCGGGCAACCGGCGGCTCGCCGATATCTACCGGCGCGTGATCAAGGAGCTGCACCTGTTCCGCTTGCAGGGGCTGTACGCGGGCGGGGCGAAGGTGTCCAACGTCGAGCATCGCTACATCCTGCAGGCGATCAAGACCGGCGACGCTGAGGGTGCCGGCCAGGCGCTGCGCAATCACATCGAGGCCGCACGCATTCGCATGCGCAAGGCGCTGTCCAAGGCCGCGCGCTCGAAATAGGCGCCGGGCCGGATCGAAAGGGTCCCTGAAAACTGTTGACAATCGGGGCGATCAGGCAGGGGTCGCCGTAGGTCGGGGTGGCGGTCGAGGCCGAAGGCCCCAGGTTCAAGTGCGTTCCGCAACCGATCCATCCGGGGCTGCACGCGGGCGCGCGGCGGTGTCCGGCCTCGCGTCGCGACCTCGAGCCGCGGTGGCGAGTAGCGGTAAAGTGGCGGCGGTCGACGCCCCCCGATTTTTCGCACGCTCGCGACATCAGTCGATCGCGAGGCAACAAGCCCTCGTACGGACGACACCATGGGACTCTTGACCTTCAGTATCAACGTCACGCTGGACGGTTGCGTCGACCACCAGGAAGGCATCGTGGACGACGAGACGCACGCCTTCTTCACCCGCCTCATGGACGAGAGCGGGGCGATGCTCTGGGGCCGCGTCACGTACGAGATGATGGAAAGCCATTGGCCGGCGGTCGCTCGCGGCGAGGGCGACGTCCCGCCAGCGATGCGCCAGTGGGCGATCAAGCTGCAGGCCAAGCCGAAGTACGTCGTGTCGGCGACGCGAAGCGACTTCCCCTGGGCCAACAGCCATCCCATCGCCGGTGACCTGCGCACGGGCTTGCAGAAGCTCAAGGACGCGACCCCGGACGGCGTGCTCCTCGGCAGCGGCAAGCTCGCGATCGAGCTGGATCGGCTCGACCTGATCGACGAATACGAGCTGCTCGTCCATCCCGTGATCGCCGGCCACGGCCCCACCCTGTACGAGAGCGGGCTCGCGAGCGCGCGCCGGCTCGAGTTGATCTCGGCGAAGCCGCTTCGCAACGGCGCGGTCGACGTCGTTCAGCGCGACGTCCTCGACGAACGAGTCGTCGCCGGCGCTCCGGCGACTTCCTCGTGGCTGCCGCGGCCGGTAATCTCACGTACAGGACACGACGAACAGCCTGGGGGCGGCATCACGCGGCGACGCGACCCACCGGGTCGGGGAGGAATCGGTGCGCAAGTGGATCGCGGCGCTCGTGGTCGCGTGCAGGGCTGCAGTGGCCGTCGCGGACGACGCAAGTCCCAACCAGGGCATGCTGGGCGATTGGGGAGGCATGCGCACGCGTCTGTATCGAGACGGCATCGACTTCCAGTTGAGCTACTTCGCGGAGCCCGCGTACAACGCTCGCGGCGGCAGCACGCACCTGCTGCGCAGCGCCGACCAGTTCGTGGCGGGGACCACGCTCGACCTCGACAAGCTGTGGGGCTGGTCCCACGCCAAGCTCCAGGTGACGCTGACCAATCGCAACGGCGACAATCTGAGCGCCGACGCCGGCCTCGACACGCTGATGCAGGTGCAGCAGGTGTACGGCCGCGGGAGCATCGTGCGGCTGACCGAGCTCTCGTACCAGCAAACGCTCGTCGACGGCACCGTCGACCTCAAGATCGGACGCATGGGGGTGGGCGACGACTTCTTTCCATGGTCGTGCCTCTTCATGAACTTGAGCTTCTGCGGGTCGTTGCCCGGCAATATCGTCTCGACCTGGTACAACTGGCCCGTCAGCCAGTGGGGCGCGCGCGTCAACCTCAACCACGGCGACGAATGGCAGTTCAAGGTCGGTGTCTACCAGATCAACCCCGCCTATCTCGAGAACGGGAACGGGCTCGCCTTCGGCAGCCCGCCCGGCACCATCGGCGCCCTCGTTCCCGTGGAGATCGACTGGACGCCGAAGCTCGGCCGCGAGCGCCTGCAGGGAACCTATCGCGTCGGCGCGTGGTACGACACGTCGCATCAACCCGATGTCTTCCTCGCCGCGAATCAACAGCCGCAGGTCTTGAGCCCGGGCGTGCCGCCGTTGATGCACAGCGGCGAGAGCGGCTTCTACGTGAACTTGCAGCAGCAGGTCACGGCGGTGAGGGGCGACGCGTCGCGCGGAATGAGCCTCTTCCTCAACTACGTGCATGCCGATCGCGAGACGGCCACGATCAGCCAGATGCTGAGCGCGGGCGTGCTGTACACGGGACCCTTCGACGCGCGTGCGCAGGATGTGCTCGGCGTCGCGGTGGGGTACACGCAGTACAACCCGCGCGCGGCGGAAGGCGTGTCCTTGCAGAACGCCGCCGGCGGCGGCCCGGCCAAGCCCGTGCCCAATGCCGAGTACCCTTTCGAGCTCTTCTACACGATCAACGCGACGCCTTGGCTGTCGCTGTCGCCGCTCGTGCAGTACATCGCCCGGCCGGGCGGCGTCAGCGTGAACAAGGATGCCGTGGTGATCGGGATGAACCTCGGGCTGACGTTCTGAGCTTGCGCGCCGGTGCTTCTCCTCGACGACCGCCTATTGCCGGGTCTCGTTGACCAGCACCATGTCGTCCTCGAAGAATGGCAGCAAGCCGATGATGCGCACCGTCGCCGGGTCGTAGATGAGCACGCCCGTTGCCGTGCTTCCGGGGCCGCCCAGGCAGATGCCATGACTGACGAGCGTGAAGTCGAAGATGCCGGTTGCGCCGTGCGGCGCGACCGAGCCTGAGAACGCGCATTGCCCTACCATCGTCACCGTGCCGGCGGCGTCGATGGTGATCGTGCCGCGAATCAGCCTGTCGAACAAGTGAGTGTTGTAGCCGGAATAGGGCCCGCTCACCGTTGCGAGCGAAGCCTGCGTACCGAATCCGGCGTCGTAGGCCGCGGTGATGGTCTCCGCCGTCGTTCCGCTTCCCACCGTCAATTGCATCGATTCGCCGGAGACATAGGTGCCCGTGAGCGCGCTTGCGCCGTCGGCCACCGTGCCCTGATACGACACGTTGCGCGCGGCGGTCGACGTGAACTTGCCGTCGGTTGCCGAAATCGATCCCTGAAGTCCCGCGAGCGGCGAGCCTTCGGCGGTGCGTATGAGCATGTAATAGCTGCCATCTTCGAGCACGACGCCGTCGAACCGGTTTCCGGACTTCGTCGTGCCGTGCCAAAGTCCCGCTGCCGGAGACTGCGGGACGCACGCGAACGCACCCGTGTTCCCGTTGCCCTCGAACACCCAGCCCAAGCCTTGCATTTGCAGGAGCGTCTGGCGGTCCGTCGTGTAGCGATGGTTGGGAGCGCCGCCCATGCCCTGGTTGTAGAGCCTGTACAAGATCGTGGTGCCCGAAGGGCAGGCCCCGGCGGCATCCGGCAACTTCAGGTAGAACGAGATGGACTCGTACTGCCAGTCAGGGCTGCTCTTGAGACCGGTGCACTCGGCGGCGCCTGGCGTATAGAAGTGGGAGCTCTTGGGGAAAACCGGGTGCTGAAGAATCGACACGTGGCCAAGGCATCGTCGTTGGCGCTGGTCCACACCTGGAACGTCTGGCCGGTTCGCTTCCAGACGCCGCCGAATGCTCCGCCATCCAGTACCGCGATCTCATCGGCGAAGGCGGTGATGAAGTAGTAGTCCCAGGCCGCGTAGTAGTACTCGACTGCCGTGGCTTTCTGAGCAGACGCCCAGGTGGAAACCATCATGAGGACGACAGCGAAGAAGCGAGGCACGTAGCGCACGACGTCTCCCTGCAGTTGCCGGCGGGTCGGCATGAGCGCCGGATTATAGGGGAAGCTTTCGGCGACGACTCATCTCGACGCACGCAGGGTTGCCGTCGCTTTAGCGTTCAATCGACGACGCGATCGGCGAGCGACGATGTGCTCTTGCATGCTCGTGCAATGCGAGTCGCTACCTCGCGGACTCGGCTCGACCGTTAAGCGATGCGACGAACAGCGGCTTCCAGGACATGACGTGCTGGCGCGTGAGCGGCGCGGCCCGTGCGACGTTGCCTTGCGTCGCCACGTCGATCATCTCGTAGTGCTCTCCTACCGACGCGATCTGTCGCTTGCGTCCTTCCGGCGAATCGATGCCGTACAGGCGCATGTCGTCGCGCAGCGCTAGCACGAGGCGCGTGAGGCGCGGGTTGTTCGCGCGCTCCACGAGGGCGCGGTGGAAGTCGCGGTCCGTGGCAACGTAGCGAAGGACGTCCCCGTCCTTCACCGCGGCGGCGACGCGGTCGGCGTGGGAGCGCAGCTCGTCCGTGTCGGTGATGCGCGCACGCGCGATCGACTCGAGCGCGAACGTCTCGAGCAATTCTCGCAGCGCGAACAGGTTGTCGAGATCGGCGACGGTCGTCGCCTCGACCCGAAAGCCGCGATTGCGCATCGGCGTCACGAGGCCGTCGCGCGCGAGCTCGAGCAGCGCCTCGCGCACGGGCGTGGTGGACACGCCGAGCTCGCCGGCGAGCGAGGGGACGGAGAACACCGTGCCGGGGACGGTGAGCCCGCTCACGATTCCCGTACGCACGCGTTCGAGCACCTGGCCCCGAAGGGTCCCGCCCTGATCATCCAAGCTGGCCATGGCCATCCTCCTTGAGCCGTCGATGTCCGAGATTCTACGACAAATCGCTTGCAGTAGTGCGTGACGCATGTTATAAATGTGTCACGCACTACATGCGAAACCCCATCTTTCACACTTCCTTCCAGAGGATCCCTCATGTACTCCACCGCTCGTCGCTTCTTCCTCGCCACCCTTCTCCTCGCGAGCGCGACCCTGTCCGCGCAAACGCCTCAGTTCGCCGACGCGCGCGGCAACTGGACGATCCATTCGGTGGGCGGAGACGGGCAGGCTGCCGTACAGCACGTCCAGATCCATCAAGGGGGCGGCAAAATCTGGGGCCGGTTCGAAGGTCCCAACCAGTCCGGCGGCATCCAGGGATTCGTCAACGGTCGCCATATCGAATTCCGGACCGAGACTCGCGACGTCCTCAACTTCCGCGGCCAGATCGACGGCAACCTCATCGAAGGGACGTTCGGCAATCGCGGCGTTCAGGGGACCTGGCACGCGGAACGCACGTCGCCTTGAGGCGCGGCAAAGGCGCGGTTCTTTGTACGCGAGAGCGCGCTCGCGCGCGCCGCCATCTGGTGCAATCGCACGGTCCGTTGAACCGGACGGGTGCGGTGGCAATGGTCGCGCGATCGCGCTGAACACGCGCTGCGCCACCCGGCGCGGCGCCAAGTCCTTGTTGTTCCTGCACTAGGTCGGCACGCGATCGACGTCGTCGAGCATGGCATGCGCGTTGCTTAATGGGTGACGACGCCAGGCTCGCACTGTCGCGGTCCGCGGCGTCGATGAATGCGTAAGCGCACACAACGGCGTGTGCTCCATGCGGCCCCACGGGCCGCCGTCATGCAACGCGAATCGATATCGCCGCGTTGCGCACGAAGTCCTCATGTCGCCCGCGACGAGGAGGCCTTCGAGGACCCGGGAGCGTTGTGTGCAATCCCAAGGCAAGGTTTACCTGATCGGTGCAGGGCCCGGCGATGCCGAGCTCCTCACGTTGAAAGCCGTACGCGCGCTCGGCGAGGCCGATGTCGCGCTCGTCGACCAGCTCGTCGACCCGGCGGTTCTGCAGCACCTCAAGCCCGGCGCGCGCGTCGTGGCGGTGGGCAAGCGCGGCGGCTGCGCATCCACGCCGCAGCGCTTCATCGAGGCGAAGATGATCGTGCTCGCACGCGGTGGCCACGTCGTCGCCCGCATCAAGGGCGGCGATCCCTTCGTGTTCGGCCGCGGCGGCGAGGAGCGCGACGCGCTCCTGCGCGCGGGCATCGAAGTGCATGTCGTTCCCGGCATCACCGCGGGCACGGCGGTGCCGGCCGCGCTCGGCATCCCCGTCACGCATCGCGATCATGCGCCGGGCGTGACGCTCATCACGGGCCATCGCCACGATGGCGGCGATCACGATTGGGACGCGCTGGTGCGCACGGGCACGACGCTCGTGATCTACATGGGCGTGGCGCGCCTCGCGGACATCGTGCGCGGACTCATCGTCGCGGGCATGTCCGCGGTCACGCCGGTCGCGGTGATCCAGCACGGCACGCTGCCGACCATGCGATCGGTGACGACGTCGCTCGGCGCGGCCGTCGACTCGGTACGCAACGCAGGGCTCCAAAGCCCGGCGCTCATCGTGGTCGGCGACGTCGTGGGCTGCGCCGCCGTGCCTCAAGCGAGCGAGTCGTTGCGATGGGTGGCGTGAGCATGGACGGCGAGACGATGGCTTCCGCGGTCCCCGCCGGCGCAGCGGCGCCAGGCGCAGCGCTCGAGCGCCTGCGACTGGTCGTCGTGGGCAACGGCATGGCCGGCGTGCGCACGATCGAGGAGCTCCTGAAGTCGGCGCCCGACCTGTACGACATCACGGTGTTGGGCGCCGAGCCGCATCCCAACTACAACCGGATACTGCTCTCGCCGGTGCTCGCGGGGGAGAAGCGCTTCGAGGACATCGTCCTGAACGACCTCGGCTGGTACGCGAGCAACGGCATACGGCTGCGCCTCAATCGCAAGGTGGTGAAGATCGATCGCGCACGCCGGGAGGTGATCGCCGACGACGGCACGTCCGAGCCTTACGATCGCGTGCTCATCGCCACCGGCTCCACGCCCTTCGTGCCGCCGATGCCCGGGCGCGACCTGCCGGGCGTGCTCGCTTACCGCGCCATCGAGGACACCGACGCGATGATCGAGGCGGCCAAGGTGCATCGGCACGCGGTGGTGATCGGCGGCGGGCTCCTCGGGCTCGAGGCGGCCAACGGGCTCAAGCGCCGCGGCATGGAGGTCACCGTGGTGCACCTCGCGGACTGGCTGATGGAGCGCCAGCTCGACCAGGTCGCGGCGGGGCTGCTGCAGCAGCAGCTCGAATCGCGCGGGATCCGGTTCGTCATGCGCCAGGAGACGCGCGAGCTCGTTGCGGGCGAGACGGGGCGCGTGGCGGCGGTGCGCTTCGCCAGCGGCGAGACCATTCCCGCCGAGCTCGTCGTGATGGCGGTGGGCATCCGCCCCAATACCGCGCTCGCGGAGGCGTCGGGCCTGCAGTGCAACCGTGGCATCCTCGTCAACGACACGATGCAGACGTTCGACCCGCGCATCTACGCGGTCGGCGAGTGCGTGTCGCATCGGGGCATCGCGTATGGCCTCGTCGCGCCGCTGTTCGAGCAGGCGCGCGTTTGCGCCAATCATCTCGCGGCGCTGGGCTTCGGCCGCTACCGCGGCTCGGTGACGTCGACCAAGCTCAAGGTGACGGGCGTCGACGTCTTCTCGGCGGGCGACTACATGGGCGGCCCCGGCACCGAGACCGTGGTGCTGCACGACGCCAAGGGCAGCGTCTACAAGAAGCTCGTCCTGAAGGACGATCGCATCGTCGGCGGCGTGCTGGTCGGCGATACCGCGGACAGCGGCTGGTACTTCCAGATGCTGCGCGAGGGCCGCGACGTGGCCGAGTGGCGGCACCGGCTGCTGTTCGGGCAGGCGGGCTGCGCGCCGGGCGAGGGTGCGGGGACCGCCATCCCGGCGGGGCTGCCGGACGACGCCGAGATCTGCGGATGCAACGGCGTGTGCAAGGGTGCGATCACGAAGGCCATCGCCGCGCAGGGATTGAGCACGCTCGACGACGTGCGCAAGCACACCAAGGCGTCGAGCTCCTGCGGCTCCTGCACGCCCCTCGTGGAGCAGCTTCTCGCGGCTTCGCTGGGCGGCGCGTACAGGCCCGCCGACGCAACTCGCAAGACGGTATGCGCCTGCACCGACCACACGCACGAGGAGGTGCGAGCGGCCATTCGCGAGCACAAGCTCCTCACCATCCCCGAGGCGATGGAGTTCCTCGACTGGAAGACGGCCGACGGCTGCGCGACCTGCCGCCCGGCGCTCAACTACTACCTCTTGTGCGCGTGGCCGCACGAGGCCGTCGACGACTCGCAATCACGCTTCGTCAACGAGCGCGTGCACGCCAACATCCAGAAGGACGGCACGTATTCCGTCATACCGCGGATGTACGGCGGGGTGACGTCGCCCGACCAGCTGAGGCGCATCGCGGACGTGGCGGACAAATACAGCATCAAGACGGTGAAGGTCACCGGCGGGCAGCGCATCGATCTCCTCGGCGTGCGCAAGGAGGACCTCCCGCGCGTGTGGGCCGACCTCGACATGCCGTCGGGGTACGCCTATGCCAAGGCCCTGCGCACGGTGAAGACGTGCGTGGGCTCGGAGTGGTGCCGCTTCGGCGTGCAGGACTCGACGAACATGGGCATCGACCTCGAGCACGCGTTCGATCGCATGTGGACGCCGCACAAGGTGAAGCTCGCCGTGTCGGGCTGTCCTCGAAACTGCGCGGAATCGGGCATCAAGGACGTCGGCATCATCGGCGTCGACTCGGGATGGGAGATCCACGTCGCCGGCAACGGCGGCATCCGCACCGAGGTCGCCCAGCTCCTGTGCAAGGTCAAGACGCACGACGAGGTGCTCGAGTACGCAGGCGCCTTCCTTCAGCTCTATCGCGAGGAGGCGCGCTATCTCGACCGCACGGTGCACTGGGTGAAGCGCGTGGGGCTCGACTACGTGAAGTCGCGCATCCTCGACGATCACGAAGGCCGCAAGGCGCTGCACGCCCGGCTTCTCGACGCCGTCGCCGGCCAGAAGGAGCCGTGGGCGGAACGCAGCGAGGGCGTGCACGCGCACGAGTTCTCGCCCATCGCGCCATGAGCCGCGACGAGGACCGCTGGTCACGGGTGGGTCCGCTCGAAGGGATCCCGCGGCTCGGCGCGCGCGTGTTCCGCAGTGAGCGGCACGGGGATATCGCCGTCTTCCGCACGGCCGGCGACACGGTGTTCGCGCTGCTCGATCGCTGTCCGCACAAGGGCGGACCGCTGTCGCAGGGCATCGTGTTCGGCGAGCGCGTGGCGTGCCCCCTGCACGGCTGGACGATCGGCCTTGCCGACGGGCAGGCGGTCGCGCCGGACAAAGGCTGCGCGCGGCGCTTTCCCACCCGGGTCGAAGACGGGATGGTCCTGGTGCAACTCGAGGAGCTGGCATGCATGAGCCGAGGAGACTGAGGGTGGTGCCGCCGGAGGCGGGCGCGAGCGAGGGCGGCGCAATCGCGCCGGCCGCGCCGGCGGCGCGCTTCGCGCTGCAGGCGCGACGGCGCGAGATCGAGGCGGTGCGCCGCCTGGGCGCGCGCGTGGAGCTCGCGCGGGCGCTGGGCGAGTTCATCCACGCGCTGCAGCGCGAGCGCGGCGCCTCGTCGATCTACGTCGCCTCCTGCGGCCTGCGCTTCACCGACACGCGCCGCGCCATGGCCGCCGATTCGCTCGCGGCCGAGGCGCGCGTGCGCACGCTGTTCGAGGCGCAGCAGGCGCCGGAGCAGGGCGCGAGCGCACGCATGCTCGCGCTGATGGCGTGGGTGGCGCTCGGCATGGAGGCGATCGGCGAGCTCCGCGGCCGCGTCGAGCGCCGCGCGCTCAGCGCCCACGAGGCCGTCGCGGCGTTCAGCACGTTCATCGCGGGCCAGATCGAGCTGATCGTGCACCTGGCCGACGCCGCGCAGCTTCCCGGCGTGTCCAACCTGCTCGTGGCGTTCGTGCACCTCGTGCAGGGCAAGGAGGAGGCGGGGCAGGAGCGCGCAGTCGGCGCGCTGCTCTTCGCGTCGACGCTGTGCACGGCCGAGCACCAGCAGCGAATCGTCCACCTCATCGAGGCGCAGGAGCGCAATCTCGCGGTGTTCGCGCGCTTCGTCGATGCGCCGCTGCGCGATCGATGGCAGAGCGAGGAGCTCGCGGCAAATGCCGCACGGCTCGAGCGAATGCGCCGGGCCTTGTGCACGGCACGCCCGGGGTCGGCGCTCGAGCCGCGGCAGAGCGACGCGTGGTTCGAGGTATGCACTGCGCGTATCGATACGCTGTGGACGCTCGAGCTCGCGCTGGTCGAGCGCCTGCGCGAGGCGTGCAGCGACGAGATCCGTCACGCCGAGCGCGACCTCGAGAATTCCGAAGGCATGCTGCGTCACCTGCGCGATCATCCGCCCGCGCACTCGCATGCGGTCGAGCGCTTCTTCGACCTCGCACGTCATCCCTCGCGCGTGCCGGACGCGGTGGAGGCGCGCGGCGGCAAGGCGTCGCCGCTTCTGGACCTCGTGCACGCCCAGTCCGCGCGCATGGCGGCCATCGAGGGCGAGCTCGTGGTCGCGCGGCGCGCATTGCACGAGCGCAAGGTCATCGAGCGCGCCAAGGGCGTGCTGATGGCGCGCCTCGGCATGACCGAGGAAGCTGCGTTCCGCGCGCTGCAGAAGACGTCGATGGACCAGAACCGCCGCATGCTCGATGTGGCGGAAGCGGCGCTCGCGCTGCCGGAGGAAGCCTTCGCGCAGCTCGCATCCAGGCAAGGGGACTGACCCGATCGTGGCATCGAGCTAACGGCGGCTCGAGGCGAAATGCGCGTGGCCCGGCCCCCGAGGACCGGGCGCGCGAACCGCAATCACTCCGTTGTGAAGGAATGCTCATGGCTTACCTAGCTCCCGCCGAATTCGTCGGCAAGATGGTCGATGCCGGCGAATCCAAGCTCGTCATGTCCACCCGCGACACCTTGATCCGCGCCTACATGGCCGGCGCGATCCTGGCACTCGCCGCCGCGTTCGCCGTGACCATCACGGTCAACACGGGCAATGCGCTCGTGGGCGCGCTCCTGTTCCCCGTCGGCTTCGTCATGCTGTACCTCATGGGGTTCGACCTCCTGACGGGCGTGTTCACGCTCGCGCCCCTCGCGGTGATCGACAAGCGTCCCGGCGCCACTTGGGCGAGCGTCGGCCGCAACTGGTCGCTCGTGTTCGTCGGCAACTTCGCGGGCGCGCTGACGGTCGCGCTGTTCATGGCGATCATCTCGACGTTCGCGTTTTCCGTGCCGCCGGACGCCGTGGGCCAGAAGCTCGGTCACATCGGCGAGGCGCGCACGGTGGGCTACGCGGCGCACGGCGCCGCGGGCATGCTGACGCTCTTCATCCGCGGCGTCATGTGCAACTGGATGGTGTCCACGGGTGTGGTCGCGGCGATGATGTCCACCACCGTGCCGGGCAAGGTGATCGGCATGTGGATGCCGATTCTCGTCTTCTTCTACATGGGGTTCGAGCACTCGGTGGTGAACATGTTCCTGTTCCCCAGCGGCCTCATGCTCGGCGGCAACTTCACGCTCTACGATTACTTCGTCTGGAACGAGATTCCGACGGTCATCGGCAACCTGGTGGGCGGCCTCACCTTCGTGGGCGCGACGCTGTACGCCACGCACCACAAGACGGCGCCGCAGCGTCGTAGCGGTCCGGTCGCGGTGGTGCAGCAGCGCGCCGTCGCCTGACCGTCGCGTGGAGGCATTGCGGGTCACCCTCGGCCAGCACTCGCTGGCCGGGGGTGGCGGCATCAACCGGGACTTCCACGGCGCGGTCGTCCCGCACGGCGCCGAGCGCCGTCGCAAGGGCATCGCGCTCGCGATCGCCGACGGCATCGGCTCGAGCCGCGTGAGCCACGTCGCGAGCGCCGCCGCGGTCCGCGGCTTCCTCGACGACTACTATGCGACGTCGGAGACGTGGTCGGTCCGCCGCTCGGCCGAGCGCGTCCTGTCGGCGAGCAATGCGTGGCTCCATGCGCAGAACCAGCGCGGGGAGGCGCGCTTCGACAAGGACGCGGGCTACGTCTGCACCTTCAGCGCGCTGGTCGTGAAGGGTCGCGACCTGCATCTCTTCCACGTCGGTGACTCGCGCATCTGCCGCGTTCATTCGCAGTTCCTCGAGCCGCTCACCGAGGAGCATCGCGTCGGTGCGGGGCCGGGCCAGCGCTTTCTCGGCCGCGCGCTCGGTGTCAACGCGAGCGTCGAGATCGACTATCGCTGCCTGCCCGCCGAGGCCGGCGCGACCTACCTGCTCGCCACCGATGGCGCGTGGGAGGCGCTCGACGCCGCGGCGGTGCACGCCTGCCTCGCGGCGTGCGGCGACGACTTCGACGCCGCCACGCGCGCGCTGGTCGCCGAGGCGCGCGCCCGTGGAAGCGACGACGACGCGACCGCGCTCCTCCTTCGCATCGATGCGCTGCCTGCCGCGGACTCCGCGCGCCTGCCGCTGTCGCACGAGGGCCTTGCGCTGCCGCCGCCGCTGTCTCCCGGCATGCGCTTCGAGGGCTACCGCGTCGTTCGTCCCCTGCACGTGAGCGCGCGCAGCCACGTGCACCTCGCGGTCGACGAGGCGAGTGGCGCGCGGGTGGCGATCAAGACGCCCTCCGTCGATCTCGCGGGCAATGACGACTACCTCGATCGCTTCGTGCTCGAGGAGTGGGTGGCGAGGCGCCTCGACAGTCCGCACGTCTTGCGCGCGGCGCCCGACACGCGCCTGCGCAACTGCCTGTACGTGGCCACCGAGTATGTCGAAGGCCAGTCGCTTGCCCAGTGGATGACCGACCATCCGGCGCCTTCGCTCGACGAGGTCCGGCGCATCGTGGTGCAGGTGGCCGCCGGGCTTTCCGCGTTCCACGGCAAGGAAATGCTGCACCAGGACTTGCGTCCGCAGAACGTGATGATCTGCGCGGACGGTACCGCGAAGCTCATCGATTTCGCGTCGACGTGGGTGGCGGGCCTAGCCGAGATGAGCAGCGCGGGGCCGGCGGATGCGATTGCGGGCACGCTGCAGTACACCGCACCGGAGTACTTCGTGGGTGAGGGCGGCAGCGCGCGGTCCGAGGTATTCGCGCTCGCGGTGCTCGCGTACCAGATGCTGACGGGCGCGTTGCCGTACGGGCTCGACGCCGCGCGCCTGCGCACGCCCGCCGACCTGCGTCGGCTGCGCTATGTGTCGTTGCGCGAGCGGCGGCCGGAGCTGCCCGCGTGGCTCGACGCGGTGCTGCAGAAGGCGCTCGCGCTCGATCCCGCGAGGCGGCAGGAGGCCGCGAGCGAGCTCGCGCACGATCTCGCGGCGCCCGGCCCCGCGTTCTTCCGCAAAGGGGCGGTTCCGCTCATCGAGCGTCACCCCTTGCGGTTCTGGCAGGCGAGCACCGCGATGCTGGCCGTTGCGGTCCTGGCCTTGTTGACGCGTCTCGTGGGGCGATGAACGCGGCGGCACGGTCGCCGCGCGGGGCCCGGATCCCCGCAAGCACGGTGCTTGCAGCGTATAACATGACGTCGCGCGCCCTCGAGGCGCTCGAGATCCCCTCGCACGACGCTCGCTGATTCATCGCGACCTTCGCGCGTGGAGTACCTGCATCGCCGGGCGTCCCGGCGGCGATACGCGACGAAGGAGCGGCATGAGCTTTCGCGTCATGGTCATCGGCGGCACCGGACAGGTCGGGTCTGCCCTCGTGCGAGCACTGCTCGACACGGCGTCGTGCACGGAGGTGATCCTCGTCAATCGTCGTGCCGCGCCGGTCCCTTCGGATGCGCGAGTGCGCGAGGTCGTCATGGACACCGGGGCAAGCGGCTTCGAAGGCGAGGTCGCGCGCGTGGCGGCCGCGAGCCGTGCGCAGGATGCGCCGCTCCATGCCGCCTCGTGCGTCGGCATCGGCAAGGGCAGCCGGCAGTGGAGCGAGGAAGCGACGAGGAGGCTCGAGGTTGGCGTGGTCGGCGCGTTCGCGCGCGGCTGCTTCTCCGCGGGCATCGACGCGTTCGGGCTCCTGTCGGCGGCGGGCAGCAACGCGCGCAGCCCCATCCGCTACGTGCGCATCATGGGCGAGAAGGAAGACGTCGTCCGGCAGGTGGGCTTCAGGCGACTGTCGATCTTCCGCCCGGGCATCATCGCGGGCAATGCGCACACGCCTCGATACGTCGCGCTCCTCGGGCGCTTCATTCCCGGCTCGCTCGGCACGATCGACCAGGACGACATCGGCCGCGCCTTCGTCGCCGAATTCCTTCGAGGACGCGACGGCATCACGATCCTCGGGAACGCCGAGATCAGGCAAAGGGCGCGGGCGGCGTAGGCGCGCCTCCGCGCGCCGGTCGTCAGAGCGAGTACAGGAACGCGCGCAACTGCATCAACTGCGTGGCCGACAGCCCGTTGAGCCCCTGGATCACGCCGAGCTTGCTCACGGCGGGACCGTCGTGCAGGAACGCGGCCTCGATGGCGTCGCAGGCGCGGCCGTCGTGCAGCAGGAAGTCGCAGGCGGGGTTCGGCGGGTCGCCCGCGCTCTGCGGAGGCCGCGTGTTCTTGTGCGACTCGGTCACGTACGGGTTGAAGCGCAGTCCCTTGAGCGGAGGCGTGCGGATCTTCTGCACGTAGTTCTTGAACGCGGGCAGCACGGCGCCGCTCGAGTCGCGGATGGGCTGCGCCGCGCTGGCTACTTGCGAGAGATAGCCCATGTCGTGCATCAGGAGATCGGTGCCGAGGTACGACAGGAAAGGGGTCGCGGCCTGCGGATCGTTCACCGGGGCGGTCGCGATGCGCGCGGCCAGCCGGTCGCCCGATCATCCGAAGGAAGAGCGCCTCTGGCGCGACGACGGATGGACCGCGCGCGTGGTCAAGAACGAGGACGACGACGGCTGGGCGGTCGAGATGACCAAGGACGGCGAGCAGGAGCCCGCGCTGGTCGGCCCGTGGACGATGGGCCGCGACAAGAAGAACCCGAAGCCGCTCGACGCCACGGCTTTCAACACGCTCGTGAAGACGGCGCACGAGGTTCGCCGCCGGCACGAGCAGCATCGCGACGCTCTCCTGCACAAGAAGGTCATGGTGGGCACGGCGGACGGCGATGTCGTCGTGACGCTCGACATCGTCATCGAGGACGACTCGACTTACGCGCTATTGGCCGCGAGGCCGGCCCTCGAGCCTTCGGCCGCGCCCGTCGCGCAGGTTCGCGTCGACCCGTCGTTCAAGCTGACGGCGGCGAGCGCGCGGGCGTGGATCGACGACGGCTACCGGCGGCCCGAGTGACGTCCCTTCGACTCGCCGCGGCTCGATACCCGATGCGCCGCTCGCCTCTCAAGCCGTCGCGTATGCTTCGTAGCGGCGGGCGAGCATCGTCCGATACGGGAGGTCGAATGTCGCATCGTTGCGGAGTCGTCGTTGCGCTGGCCTGCGCCACGCTCCTGGGCTGCCAGGCGCCGGGCGTGAACATCGACAGTGTCCAGTCGCATGCCGTGGATGTCGCGGTTCGCCGCGCCCAGCTCGACACGATGTGCGCGAGCGTGACGCCCACCGTGGTCGATCGCCAGCAGGAGACGCCGTCGCGGGCCACGGGCGGCAACGTGATGCTCCTGTACGCGGTCGACGTCGAAGGCTGTGGCCAGCGCAAGAACTACGTCGTGAAGTGCCCTGCCGTGGGCGGGGCGTGCTTCGTTCCGGACAACCGCGCGCCGTGAGGCGGGCGGCGCCGCGTCAATCGAGCGTGATGTTCGCGTCCTTGATCACCTTGGACCACTTGCCCGTCTCGGACGCCATGTAGGCGCCCATTTCCTGCGGCGTGCTTTGCAGCGGCTCGATGCCGGCCTCGACGAGCTTGGCGCGCACCGCGGGATCGGCCACGGCCTTGAGGTAGCCCTCGCGCAGTTTCGCGATCACGTCCGCAGGCGTGCCCTTGGGAACGGCGAAGCCCTGCCAAGCCCAAGCCTCGAATCCGGGATAGCCGGCGCTCGCCACGGTCGGCACGCCGGGCAGCGCGGCAACGGGCGTGGGCGTCGCGGTGCCCAGGACCTTGATCTTGCCGCTCTTGATGGCGGGCATGCCGGCGGCGATGTCGACCGGCATCACCGCGATCTGGCCGCCCATGAGATCCTGCAGCGCGGGTGCCGCGCCCTTGTAAGGCACGTGCGTGAGCTTGATGCCTGCCTCCTTCGCGAAGAGCTCCATCGCGAGATGGTGGGGGCTGCCGGTGCCCGGTGAGGCGTAGTTGATCTTGCCGGGGTCCTTCTTCGCGGCGTCGACGAGCTCCTTGATCGAGCTCACGTTCAGCGCCTGCGGATTCACCGCGATGGTCAGCACGAAGCGACCGGTGAGCGTGACCGGCACGAAGTCGGTCGCGGGATCGTACGGCAGCTTCTTGAAGAGGCTCGGGTTGAGCGCGTACGTGCCGAGGTCGCCGAGCAGCACCGTGTAGCCGTCGGGCGGCGAGCCCTTGACGTTCTCGGCACCGATGATCGTCGAGCCGCCGGGGCGGTTGTCGACGACGATCGTCTGGCCGAGCGTCTCGCTCATCTTGGCGCCGACGGTGCGCGCGAAGAAATCGGTGCCGCCGCCCGCGGGGAAGGGCACGACGAGCCGGATGGGCTTCGAAGGATAAGCCTGGCCGAGCGCGGGCAGCGCGACGATGCCCAGTCCGAGCGCCGTGGCGGCCGCGAAGATGCAACGTTGTATCGAACGCATGGGCGATCCTCCTGACCGCGGATTTGCCGCTGTTATCGTGACGAGTCGCAAGCATACCGCCTGACATGTCGCAAGGCTCGCTCGACGGCAGCGGCGTGCCTTCCCGTGGCCGTTGCCTTGCACCCGCGCACTGCCGCAAGCTCCCCATGGGCCCTGGGGCCGACGTGCAAATGCCGCGGCGACGGCCGTACAATGCGCGCGATCGCTCGAACGTGCGCTCGCTGCTCGGCCCCACGGCTCCCCCGGTGGGGCGCGCGGCGGTCGTCACGTCCACCGGCCCCCGCACGCAAGAGGACCCGCCATGAAAGCGAAGCTCGGAGCTCTCGTCGCCTGCATCGCATTGGCCGCCGCAGCGCATGCGGCCGACGCGGACCGGCGCTTCATCCACACCGGGATGTCCGAGGGCGACGTGCTCGTGAAGATCGGCAAGCCCGATACGGAGTCGATCGACTCCGGCGGTGGCGCCAAGGTGGTGGTGAAGCGCTGGATCTACCTGCCGTCTCCCGGAGACCCGCAGATGCTCACCACCATCACGATCCGCGAAGGGCAGGTCGTCGACGTCGACCGCAGGATGTCGCGGTAGCGGCGTCGGGACGCGCCGGCGATCCGATCGTGCGCCGCGAAGTGTGTCATAGTCGGCGCTCGGGCGATTCGTGAATCGGAACGCGACCGACCGCGCGGTCCGTCTTTCGAGCCGTCACTGGGCGGAGGCGGCCATGCGCACCTCGACGTATCGACTGGAATCCCCGCATCGACGCGCGAGCGCCGTCGCGATTGCGCTGGCGATCACGGCGTACTCCGCCGCGACGGCCGCGCAGTCCACGCGCGCGGTTCCCGGCGGCTACGACCCCTGCAACAATCCGAATGGCTACAAGTTGCCGGAGTGCCAGCGGCCCGCGACCGCGCCCGCCAAGCCAGCGCTCACGGGAAACGAGCCGGCGGGCATGCCGACGGGCGCAGCGAGGTCCCGCGCCGAGCAGGCCTGGCTTCGCGGCAACGCGTCGTACGACAAGCGCGATTTCGCGGGCGCCATGGCCGCGTACCAGGAAGGCGCGGGGCTGGGCGATCCTCGCGCGATGGCGGTCATCGGCAACATGTATCGCTACGGCGAGGGCGTGCGCAAGGACCTCCCCAAGGCCGCGCAGTGGTACGAGCGCGCGGCGAGCGGCGGGAGCCGGTCGGCGCAGTTCTCGCTCGGCGAGATGCTCGAGTCGGCAGACGGCATCCCGCGCGATGTCGCGCGCGCCGCGAAGCTCTACGAGCAGAGCGCGCGCCAGGGCTTTCCGGAAGCGCAGTTCGCCCTCGGCATCAGCTACGAATTCGGCGAAGGCGTGCCGCGCAATCGCAAGACGGCGATCTACTGGCTCGAGCAGGTGGGAAGGCAGGGCGACGGACGCGCGTCGTGGTACGCGAGCTGGCTCAAGTCGTCGGCGACGCCGCAGTTCCGAAACGTCGACCAGCTCCGCGACTACGTGAACTCGAAGGTCGACGCGCGCATGATGCGCCAGATGGGCGCGGGTGGAAGCAACTGCTCCACGGTGCCTTGGGTGTGCTCGCGCGAGCGCGCCGAGGCGATCTGGAAAAGCGAATACCACCCGCCCAACACGCCGAATCCGTTTCGCAGCTGACGCGGTACACGAGACGTTCGCGCGGGCCGCTCGCGGCACGCCAATCCCTGCTCGATCGGCGACTGATTGACCCGGACCTTCGTCCGAGGCGTTCTACGGCGCGCGTCGGCGCATCGATGCGGCGGAGCCGGGCCCCGCACGTCACATCCAACCCCGGCGCGGCCGCGTAGCGGCACCGCGATGCGCATCGCTCAACCGCGTGGATTCGACAGCCACGCGAGCGCGTCCGCCTCGCTCGTGTGAACGTCGCACGTGAGGCCCAGGTCCGCGCCGAGGGCGACGCCGAATTTCCTGGGATGGATGTACTGCGCATCGACCACGAGCGCCACCACCACCATGCTCTTGGCCGTATGCGCCCAATCCTCGATCATCAGGAAGCGATCGACGAGGCTCGGGACGGGGACGCCGGTGAGGCCGGTGGCGTTGAATAGGAGACGCGTGACGTAGTGCGTACGGCAGTAGGCGATCGCCTCCTTGATGAGCTCCACCGCCTCGACGAGCGAGCACTCGCCGCGCGGCCGCACGCGGCACGTGCCTTCGACGATGTCCATGGGCTGGAGCGCGGGAGGAGCGAGCTTCGTCATCGTCGAGGGGCGGGCGGGGCAGCGATCGTTGGCAGATGCTATCAGAGCGGCCCGGCGCGCACGCGTTGCGTCGCCCGCGCTTACTGCAGCACCTCGTTGGCGCG
>JBGAIS010000021.1:0-33948 GCA_044225355.1 Casimicrobiaceae bacterium
CGGTGAAGAGGCGGCGGTCGCCCAGGCGCTGCGAGACGAGCGCCAGGATCTGGTCCTCGTTGCCGACCGCGCCGTCGGTGAGGAACACCACCTGGCGCAGGATCGACGCCTCGCGCGCGCCGGCCAGCGCGATCTCGAGCGCGGGCAGCATCTCGGTGCCGCCGCGCGCGCGCAGGCCCGCGACGAATTGCCTCGCTCGCGACAGGGTGTCCGCGTCGGCCGGCACGGGCGCCGCGAACAGCGAGCGCGTGGTCGAGTTGAACTCGATCACGTTGAAGTAGTCGCCTGGCAGCAGGCGATCGAGCGCCATGGCGAGCGCGTCGCGCGCCTGGGCGATCGACACGCCCTCCATCGAGCCCGAGGTGTCGATGATGTAGGTGACCTCGCGCGGCGCGCGCTCGGTCGCGGCCTTGGCGGCGGCCGGCGGCAGCGCCATCATGAGCGCGTACGTCTTGCCGTCCTTCGTCTCGGTGAAGAGCGCGGTCGCGGGCGCCGCGCCGACGTCGGGCGTCCACGCGAGCTCGAAGTCGCGCGACGCCGGCACCGGGCCGTCGGCCAGCGTGATGCGATAGCGATGGTCCGGCTGCGACTCGATGGCCACCGGGTGATACGCGCTCGACAGGCTCGACAAGGCGAACCCCGCGTTGAGGTCGATGGCGAGGCGCACCGGCAGCACGTAGCCTTCCTCGCGCGGCACGACGGGCGGGGTGATGCGGTCGGCGTCGATCACGGCCTGCGTGGCCTGCGACCAGGCGACGCCTTCGCCGAGCGAGGCCACCTTGTCGCCGGGGATGTAGCGCGGCGTGATCGCCATGGGAAAGCGCAGGCGGAACGTACCGTCGTCATAGCGAAGCGTCTCCTGGTACTCGATGGTGATGGCCACTTCCTCGCGCGGCCCGAGGTTCGCGACGCTGGTCGTGAACATGTTGGGCCGCTCCTCGTCGAGGAGCGTCGCCTTGCGGCCCTCGCTCTTCGCCGCCTCGTACGTGCGCGCGGCCTCGCCGCGCTCCTTGATGATGCCCTCGACCTCGCGCTCGCCGACCGTCATGCGCAGGTGATCGACGGCGGCCTTCTCGGGAAGGGGGAAGGTGTACACGCCTTCCTTCCACCCGTCGGTCGGGTTGACGAAGCGCTGCGTGACGGTGACGCGCGCGATCATGCCGCTCACGCTCATGCGCACGTCCGTGAACACGAGCGGCGCCTCGGTGCGGCTGCCGTCGGCCTCCTTGACGTGGAACGCACCGGGCGTGTGCGCGGCGGTGGCCGCGATCGCCGGCGACGTCACGATGAACACCGCCAACGCGAGAACGAGGCTCACCAGGATCCCCGCTCCGAACGCCTCGAGCACCAGCCGCGCGAGCTCGCGCATCTCGCGACGTCCGATCGCTGCGCCGCCTGTCCGCCCCGTGTCCGACATCATCTTTGCCCCTTGCCCTTCGGATTCGAAAGCCGGCGGTTTGGCCCTGGCTGCCCGTCGGGAGCGCCCGCCGGCGGCACGCCCTCGATGGAGCGCATTTCATCGGGCGCATGCGGCGCGGTGGGGCGTCAAAAGGGGCAGGCTGCGGAGCAAATGTGGCAAACCGATGGCAGGTCGCGCGCCGGTGGCTTCTTCCCGGAAGGCCTACGCTATATAGTCGGCGCATGCGACGCATCGCGATCGTGGAAGACGAGCCCGCCATCCGAGCCAACTACGCGGAGGCGCTGCGCCGCCACGGCTACGAGGTGGCGACGTACGAGAACCGCCCGCAGGCGCTGGCCGCGTTCCGCACGCGGCTGCCCGACCTGGCGCTCGTGGACATTGGGCTCGGCGACGACGTCGACGGCGGGTTCGCGCTCACGCGCGAGCTCCGCGCGATGTCGGCCACGGTGCCCATCATCTTCCTGACGGCGCGCGATTCGGACTTCGATATCGTCGCGGGCCTGCGCCTCGGCGCGGACGACTATCTCACCAAGGATACGAGCCTGCCGCACCTCGCGGCGCGCATCTCGGCGCTGTTCCGGCGCAGCGAGCTGTCGAGCGCGCCCGCGACCACCGAGGACATCGTCGAGCGCGGACCGCTGCGCATCGACGTCAAGCGCCTGACGGCGGACTGGAGCGGCAAGCGCGTCGACCTCACGCTCACCGAGTTCTGGATGGTGCACTCTCTCGCGAGGCATCCGGGGCACGTCAAGGATCGCGATGCGCTCATGCGCGACGCGAGCATCGTGGTCGACGACAGCACCATCACCTCGCACGTCAAGCGCATCCGGCGCAAGTTCATGGCCCTCGACCCCGCGTTCGATCGCATCGAGACGGTGTACGGCATGGGCTACCGCTGGGGCGAGTGAGAAGATCGATGGACGCGCCGCCGGGCGACGCCCTCCGCGCGCGATGAGGCTTCCGCGCGTCGCGCTCTCGATACGCGCGCAGCTCCTCCTGGTCCTCACGGTGTTCCTCGCGCTGCCGTGGCTCGGCGTCGAGTACGTGCGCGAGCTGGAGCGCGTGCTTCGCGACGCGCAGGAGCGCACGCTCGCGGGCACTGCCCAGGCCGTGGCGACCGCGCTGCACGATCGCCCGCGCCTGTTCGCGACGCCGCCCGACCCCATCGCGTCGTTCGCGCGCGAGCGCGCCGACGAGCGCTCGTCGCAAGGGACTTCGCTGCCGCCGTCGGCCTCGCCCGAGATCGAGCAGATCATCGAGGGCCTGTCGCGCACCACGGCGCGCATCTGGGTGATCGACCAGGCGGCACGCTCGCGCGCGCCGGGTCGCTCGTGCCTCCGCCGGCGCCGCCCGCGCAGGATTCGGCCTGGTCGCGGGCCAGCAGGCGCGTGTACCAGGCCTTCCTCGACCAGCCGCACGACGACTTCACCGACGACGCCGCGTCGCAGGGCGCGCCGCGCGGACGCGACGTCGAGGGCGCGCTCGCCGGCATCCTCACCACCAACCGCCGTCCCACCTCCGACGGCAAGGCGGTGATCGTGAGCGCGGCGCATCCCATCTGGGTCGGCGACTCGGTGCGCGGCGCGGTGGTCGCGGAGCAGACGGGCAACGCGGTCCTGGCCGAGCGCAACCGCGCGTTCGAGCGCCTCTTCAACATCGTGCTCGCGGTGCTGCTCGTCGGCTCGCTCGCGTTGACGGCCTACGCGACGTGGCTCTCGTCGCGCATCCGGCGCCTGCGCGACGACGCCGAGCGCGCGATCGACGAGCAGGGCCGCGTGCGCGCGCCGCTCGCGAGCTCGGGCGCGGGCGACGAGATCGGCGACCTGTCGCGGAGCTTCGGCAGCGTCGTCGCGCGGCTGTCCGAGTACGCGAGCTACCAGGAGAAGATGGCGAGCCGGCTCTCGCACGAGTTGCGCACGCCCATCGCCGTGGTGCGAAGCTCGCTCGAGAACCTGAAGGCCTCCGCGCTGCCCGAGGAGGCGCGCGTGTACATGTCGCGCGCGCAGGACGGCCTCGCGCGCCTGACGCAGATCCTCACGCGCATGACCGAGGCGGCGCGCCTGGAGCAGAGCCTGTCCGACGTCGACCGCGTGCGCTTCGACGTGGGCCCCGTCGTCGCGGGATGCGTGGAGGGCTTTCGCCTCGTGGCGCCCAAGGCGCGCATCGCCTACGACGCACCGGCCGATCCGGTACTCCTCGATGGCTCGCCCGACCTCGTGGCGCAGATGATGGACAAGCTCGTGGCGAATGCCGTCGAGTTCGCGGCAGGTGCGCCGATCGCCGTGCGCCTGTCCGCGGCCGAAGGGTGGGCGCGCATCGAGGTCGACAACGAGGGCCCGCCGCTGCCCGAGGGCATGGAGGGTCGCCTCTTCGAGTCGATGGTCTCGGTGCGAGCGGCGGGCGACGCCCGCGAGCCGCACCTGGGCCTCGGCCTTTACATCGTGCGCGTGATCGCGCAGTTCCACGGCGGATCGGCGTCCGCCGCGAACCGGCGCGACGGTGCGGGCGTCGTGATGACGGTGACGCTGCCGCTGCGCGAAGGCTAGGGTCCGATCAGGCCAACGCCCCAAGCGCGTCGCCAGGCCCCAATCGCTCCGAGAGGACGGACCGCGCCGCCGCCGACAATCCTAGGGCGCCGACACTTCCTTCAGGAGCGTCGCGTCGAACTCGACGTCGACGTTGGGGCCGCCGGCCGCCGTCTTGTCGAAGCGCAAGGTGCCCGCGAGCCGCGCCGGGTCGTCGACCTTCGCCGTGAGCGATGCGTAGGGCTCCGTGCCGGAGTACTGGATCTTCTGGCCGTTCATGACCGTCCAGTAGTTGAAGCGCGGGCCGCTCACGAGGTTCACGGAGATCCCCTCCTCGAGGCCACTGTCGGTGCACGACATCGTCTTGCACGAGGCGATCTTCGCCGAGAGGTCCCGGGCAGAGAGCACGAGGCGCCGCACGGGCTCCCTCGTGACGGCGTCCGGGCCGCGCACGAGATAGGCGTACCGGACCTCGACCTTGCGATCCTTGTAGGCGAGGATGCCCCTGGCGTCGCCGGCGGCGGTCGCGGGCGAGGCGAGCGCCCAGGCGACGGGAAGCGCAAGCGCGGCCTTCCAGGCTTCCATGGCGGCTCCTTCTCCGATGCGAGGGTGGGGGACGCCGCATTCTAGCCGCGCCAGGCGATGCGCGCGCCGTGGCAACGAGCGCTGCGATGCGCGCGCCAGGCGCGGAGGCGGCGCCCGGCCGCGCGGATGGGCGATAATCGCCGCCTTCGTCCCCCACCTTCGCGCGAACGTGTCCTCGCTCGTCCAGTATCCCGCGCTCACCTGCGCGGTCATGCTCGTCCTCTCGAACCTCTTCATGACGTTCGCGTGGTACGGCCACCTCAAGAACTTCGCGACGAGCCCGTGGTGGTACGCGGCCATCGTGTCGTGGGGGATCGCGCTCTTCGAATACCTGCTGCAGGTGCCGGCCAACCGCATCGGCTTCACGACGCTGTCGCTCGCGCAGCTCAAGATCATGCAGGAGGTGATCACGCTGGCGGTGTTCGTGCCCTTCGCGGTGCTCTACATGGGCGTGCCCGTGAAGCTCGATTTCCTGTGGGCGGGCCTGTGCCTCATGGGCGCCGTGTACTTCGTGTTTCGCTAGGGGCGTCGGCGTGCACTTCCTGCGCATCTACTTCGCCTTCGCCGCCGGGTACTTCCTCTCGTACCTGTACCGGACGGTCAACGCCGTCATCTCGCCCGACCTCGTCCGCGACCTGTCGCTCAACCCGTCGTCGCTGGGTCTCCTCACGAGCGCGTACTTCCTCGCGTTCGCGGCGATGCAGCTGCCGGTGGGCATCCTGCTCGACCGCTACGGGCCGCGGCGCGTCGAGCCGGTGCTGCTCGCGGTCGCCGCCGCCGGCGCGGCGATGTTCGCGGTCTCCGACACCATCGCGGGCCTGACGGTCGCGCGCGCGGTCATCGGCGCGGGGGTGTGCGCGTGCCTCTGAAGGCGATCGCCGCGGACACCCGCCTGGATCCAGGCATCGTACGCGGGCTGGATCATGGTGGCGGGCGGCGTGGGCGCGCTATCCGCGACGGTCCCGATCGACCTCGCGCTGCGCGTGACGCACTGGCGCGTGGTGTTCGTGGCGCTCGCCGTCGTCACGCTCGCCGTCGCCGTGTTCATCGCGTGGCGCGTCCCCGACATCGACAAGCCCGCAGGGTCCGGCGGCCTCGCGCAGCAGTGGGCGGGCGTGCGCGAGGTGATGACGCACCCGCGCTTCTGGTGGCTCGCGCCGCTCGGCGGCCTCGCGATGGGCTCGTTCATGGCCATCCAAGGCTTGTGGGCGGTGCCCTGGATGATGGAGGTCGAGGGCGCGACGCGCGCGGGCGCGGCCGATCACCTGATGCTCATGAACCTCGTGATCATGGCGGGCTACTTCTCGATCGGCCTCTTCGGCACGCGCCTCGCACGCCTCGGCATCCATGCGAGGCATCTCTTCGGCACGGGGTTCGCGATCAACCTCGTGGCGCTCCTGCTGATCGAGCTCCGCGTGCCGGGGAGCTACCTTTGGTGGTCGCTGTACGGCTTCGGCGCGGCGTCCAACGTGCTCGGCTTCACCGCGCTCAACGAAGGCTTCTCGCGCCATCTCGCGGGCCGTACCAACACCACGCTCAACCTGGTCATGTTCTCCGGCAGCTTCCTCGTGCAGTGGGGCATCGGCCTCATCGTCGACGGCGCGCGCGCGTCCGCCGGCCTCGACACCGCGGGCGGCCTGCGCGTCGCGTTCGCGATGGTCACCGTCGCGTACGCGCTGTCGTTCGCGTGGTTCATCGCGGGCTGGCGGCGGTACGCCTCCATCGCGCCGGTCGCGGCCACCGCCTGACCATGCACCTGCACGTCCTGGGCATCTGCGGCACGTTCATGGGCGGCATCGCCGCCATCGCCAAGGCAGCGGGGCATGTCGTCACCGGCTGCGACGCCAACGTGTACCCGCCGATGTCCACGCAGCTCGAGGCGCTCGGCATCGACCTCACCGAGGGCTTCGACGCGGCGCAGCTCCGCGGCGTGGCGCGCGACGCCGACGTGTTCGTCGTGGGCAACGTCGTGTCGCGCGGCAACCCGCTCATGGAGGCTATCCTCGACGCCGGCCGCCGCTATGTCTCGGGACCGCAGTGGCTCTACGAGAACGTGCTCGCGGACCGGTGGGTGCTCGCGGTGGCGGGCACGCACGGCAAGACGACCACGACGTCGATGCTCGCGTGGATCCTCGAGGAGGCGGGACTCGCGCCGGGTTTCCTCATCGGCGGCGTGCCCATGGGCTTCCCCACGTCGGCGCGCCTGGGCGACACCTCGTTCTTCGTGATCGAGGCGGACGAATACGACACCGCGTTCTTCGACAAGCGCAGCAAGTTCGTGCACTACCGGCCGCGCACGGCGATCCTCAACAACCTCGAGTACGACCACGCGGACATCTTCCCGGACCTCGCGGCCATCGAGACGCAGTTCCATCACCTCGTGCGCATGGTGCCGCCGACCGGCCGCCTCGTCGTCAACGGCGGCGACGAGGCGCTCGCCCGCGTGCTCTCGCGCGGGTGCTGGAGCGAGGTCGAGCGCTTCGGCCTCGCCGAGGTGCCGGGCAACGGCCCCGGGTGGACGGTCGCGATGGACGGCACGGTGCTCCTGGGCGGCGCGCCGCAGGGCACGCTGGTCACGAGCCAGCTCGGGCGCCACAACCAGATGAACGCGCTCGCGGCGCTCGTCGCGGCGCGCCACGTGGGCGTGCCCGTCGCGCACGGCCTCGCGGCGCTCGCGTCGTTCGAAGGCGTCCGGCGCCGCATGGAGAAGCGCGGCGAAGCGCGCGGCATCACGGTGTACGACGACTTCGCGCATCACCCGACTGCCATCGCCGCCACGCTCGACGCACTGCGCCGCGAGGTGGGCGACGCGCGCATCCTCGCGGTGCTCGAGCCGCGGTCGAACACGATGAAGCTCGGCGCCGTGAAGGAGGCGCTGCCCGGCAGCCTCCGCGAGGCCGACCGCGTGTTCTGCTACGCCGCGAACCTGGGCTGGGACGTGCCGGGCGCCCTCACACCGCTGCGCGACCGCGCCACGGTGAGCTCGGATCTCGCGAAGCTCGTGGACGCCATCGCCGCCGAGGCGCGCCCCGGCGATCATGTGCTCGTGATGAGCAACGGCGGCTTCGGCGGCATCCACGCGAAGCTCCTCGCGCGATTCGCGTAGGTCGAGGCGGGAGCGCATGCCGCCCGGCCCCATCGTGTACCTCCACGGGTTCAGGAGCTCGGGAGCGAGCATCAAGGCGCGACAGCTTCGCGCGGCCGTCGAGGCGCTGGCGTCGCCGCCGTCCTTGCACATCCCCGACCTCGGGGACCGCCCGCGCGCCGCCGTGGAAGGCGTGGCCGACTGGCTCGCGCGGCACGACAACCCCTCGCGCGCGACTTTCGTGGGCAGCTCGCTCGGCGGCTTCTACGCGACGCACCTCGCGGAGCGATTCGGCGCGCGCGCGGTGATGATCAACCCTGCGGTCCGGCCCTACGAGGCGCTCGCCGCCTGGCGCGGCCCGCAGACCAACCTCTACACGGGCGAGACGTTCGTCGTCACGGACGCGCACTTCGACGAGCTCCGCGCGCTTGCCGTGCCGCGCATCACGCGGCCCGATCGCTACTTCCTGCTGCTCGAGACGGGCGACGAGGTGCTCGACTATCGCGAGGCGCTCGGGTTCTACGCCGGGGCGTTCCAGTACGTCCACGGCGGCGGCGACCACACGTTCACGCGCTTCGCGCAGCAGGTCCCGGCCATCCTCCGCTTCGCCGGCATGGCGGGGGACTAAGTCGGCGCCCCTCGTGATGCTCGCGGTGCGCCATGTTGTGCACTGCAAATCGCTATGTCGGCCGCGCTCGGCCGGCCCGTTCGCGCTGCGGCGCAATATACACAAATATTGACTTTGTATATCCAAACGCATAGCGTGCATACATAAATCAGCGGTTCATCAGCTGTTAGTTGCACGTTCACCAGGGGGTTGTTTCCACACGCCGCACACCGCCGACGTCGCCCGTGCCGGTCCCGAAGGGGTCCGGTCGCCCGTCGCGCCGTGCTGCCGGTCCGTTCGAGAGCCAAGGAGGAAGCATGGTCATGAGCGCGCTCTTGCGCCAACGCATCACTTACGTCGCCGTCGCCGGCGCCCTGTGCATCGCCGCTTCGGGTGCGCAGAGCCGGGTGGTGAAGATCACCATCGAGTCGACCACCCCGGTGTCCAACGGGGCGCTGTTCGGCAACGTGGGTGCCTATGAGCTCGTGCGCGGGACCGCCTACGGCGAGCTCGACCCGTCCGATCGCCGCAACGCCGGGATCGTCGATATCAACGCCGCGCCCAAGAACGCGAGCGGCAAGGTCGAGTACAAGGCGCAGTTCTCGATCCACAAGCCCGTCGACATGTCGAAGGCGTCGGGCATCATGGTCTACGACGTGCCCAACCGCAGCAACATCGCCATCCCGTACACCGCGGGCGACGATTCGTTCCTGTGGCGCCGCGGCGACGTCGTGCTGAACAGCGCATGGCAGGGCGACCTGACGATCGCGGGCGTGAGCTCGGCGCAGCTCGGCATCGACGTGCCGATCGCTAAAGGCGTCACCGGCATGGTGGTCGACCGCTTCATCGGCGTCGCGCAGTCGAGCGGCCAGAACCAGACCACGCAATCGCTCACGGGACCCGGGCGCGACCTCGGCAGCATGAACACCGCCGACTCGAAGCTCATCAGCGCGACGAAGGAATCGCCGAGCGGCGTGAAGACGGGCGTGACGACCATCGCGAGCAGCGACTTCGCATACGCCGACTGCCGCACGGTGCCGTTCCCCGGCACGCCGGACGCGACGCGCCTGTGCATCAAGGGCGGCTTCGACCCCAACCTCCTGTACGAGCTCGTGCGTCCCGCCAAGGACCCGTTCGTGCTCGGCGTCGGCAACGCGGCCATGCGCGACGTCATCGCGTGGTTCCGCCGCCAGTCCGCCGACAGCGCGGGCACGAAGAACCCGATCGCCGGCAGCACGAAGTACGTCATCGGGTTCGGCAACTCGCAGTCGGGCCGTTTCCAGAAGCACATGCTGAACAACGGGTTCAACGAGGACGAGGACGGCAAGATCGTCTGGGACGGCATGAACCCGAACATCGCCGGGATGATGGGAAGCTTCAACATCCGCTTCATGCAGCCGGGCGACATCGCCGAGCTGTATTTCCCCGGCGCCGACGGCCCGCTCTGGTGGGAAGAGTACGACGACACGGTGCGCGGCCACGGCAAGTGGGGGCTCCTCACCCGCTGCCGCACGACCAACACCTGCCCGCTCATCATGGAGACGTACGGCGGACCCGAGGCGTGGTACAGCCGCGGCACCGTGGGCATGGCCGGCACCAAGGGCACCGAGGACCTCCCGCTTCCGTCCAACGTGCGTCGCTACTACCACGTGGGCACCACGCACGGCGGCGGCTCGGGTGGATTCAACCTCGGCACCGCGTCGACCAACCCGAACCAGTTCGCCGGCAATCCGAACCCGCAGCGCGAGATCAATCGCGCGCTGTACGTCGCGATGGTCGACTGGGTCGTGAAGGGCACGCTGCCGCCGGAATCGCGCTATCCCAAGGTCTCCGACGGCACGCTCGTGCAACCCACGTCCGCCGCGATGGGCTGGCCCACGATCCCGAACTCGCCCAAGCCCGACGGCGTGATGAACCCGGTGCTCGACTACGACTACGGCCCGTCGTTCCGCTATAACGACGGCTCCGGCGTCATCACCAACGTCCCGCCGCCGATCAAGCAGGTGATCCCCACGCTCGCGCCGAAGGTCGACGCGGACGGCAACGAGATCGCCGGCGTGCGCTCGCTCTTGATCCGCGTTCCGCTCGGGACGTACACCGCGTGGAACCCGATCGCGAGCGGCCCGCTCAAGGGTCGCGAGGCGTCCCTCTCCGCGGGCTACGTCCCGTTCGCGAAGACGAAGGCCGAGCGCATCGCAAGCGGCGACTCGCGCCTGTCGATCGAGGAGCGTTACACGAGCCTGTGGCTGTACTACTACTACGCCGTGAACCAGGCCAACATCATGGTGCAGGAGCGCATCCTCCTTCCGGACGACGCGGCGGTGATGGTCAACCAGCTCCTGAACAACATGCTGGCGTCCAGCCTCCTGCCCAAGAAGGACCTGGGCTCGGTCGAGGTCGTAGCCGAAGATCCGGCCGAATAAGCGCCGGCGCTTCAAGGGCCATGGAACGCCGCGGCGCGGGGCCACTCCCCGCCCGCGGCGGTTCCTCGCTTCCATTCTCGAGGGACGACGGGATGCCCCGGACATGATCCTTGCCGTGCGGCGCGGCGTGCTCGCGCTCCTCGCAGCCTCGATGTGCGCCGGCTCCTTGCATGCCGCCGTCACGGACTTCTCCGACCTGTGGTGGAACGGCTCGGAGTCGGGATGGGGCATGCAGCTCGTGCGCGGAGGCGACGTCACGTTCGCCACGCTCTTCGTGTACGACGCGCAGTCGCATCCCACCTTCTTTACCGCGACGCTCGGCAGCGACGGCGGGTCGTGGCTCGGCCCCCTCTACGCGACGTCGGGGCCCTACTACGGGGATGCGTTCGATGCCTCGAAGGTGTCGGCCCGTCCCGTGGGCGTCCTCACGTTCACGCCCTCGACGTCCGGGTCCGCGCAGCTCCAGTACACCGTGGACGGCGTCGTGGTCACGAAGGCCGTGACGCGCCAGACGCTGCGCTACGACGATTACACGGGCAGCTACCCCGTCACGGTGCAGCGGATCGCGTCACATTGCCCCGACGCTGCATCGAACGGCGACCGCACGACGCTCGAGTCCATCGCCATCGCGCACACCGGCACCACGTTCGCGATGGACTGGACGCTCGGCCAGCGCTCGTGCCATCTTAGCGGTGCCTACGTGCAGTCGGGCAAGCTCGGCGCCGCGCAGACGTCGTACGCGTGCGCGGACGGCGAGAGCGGCGATCTCGCGCTGTTCGAGCTCACCCGTTTCCAGGGGCACTCGATCAGCAATGGCTGCGATTATCGCGGCCGAATCTCCGGCTTCGTGCCGGAGTAACGCAACTTGAGTCTCGAGGACACGACGACGTGAGCACGCCCGCCCCCTCGCTGTCGCGCGCCGACGCAAGCGCCCCGGACCGCAAGTCGACCACGCGCTCGGAGCACGTGCGCGAGATGATCGAGGAGGGCATCGCGACGGGCACGTTCCCGCCGGGCATGCGCCTCGACGAGGTCGAGCTCTCGCAGCGCTTCGACGTCTCGCGCACGCCGCTTCGCGAGGCGCTGTTCCAGCTCGCGTCGGCGGGCATCGTGGAGATGCAGCCCCGGCGCGGCACGGTGGTGGCGGAGGTCTCGCCTCATCGCCTGGTCGAGATGTTCGAGGTGATGGGCGAGCTCGAGGCCATGTGCGGCCGGCTGGCCGCGCGCCGCATGCTGCCCAACGAGCACGAGGAGCTCCTGGCCGCGCACCGCGCGTGCGAGGCCGCGCGCGAGGCGCGCGACCCCGACGCGTACTACTACGAGAACGAGCGCTTCCACCATCTCATCTACGAAGGCAGCCACAACGGCTTCCTCCAGCAGCAGGCCTCCGCGCTGCACCGTCGCCTGCGGCCTTACCGGCGCCTGCAGCTTCGCGTGCGCGACCGCATGCCCACGTCCTTGCGCGAGCACGAAGGCGTCGTACAGGCCATCCTGGCCGGCGACGCCGAGCTCACCGCGCAGCGTCTTCGCGACCACGTCGTGGTGCAGGGGCAGCGTTTCGCCGACCTGGTCGCGTCCATCGCCGAGCTGCGGAACGGGGCGGTCAGCCTCGGCGGGTCGCGCTCGGCCGACGCGGCCGCCGATCCCTCCCTCGCGAAGGCTCGCCGGCCGGGGCGCCAGGGTTAAGCCGGAGGGTTCGGCCATCGTGTATACAAATAATCACAGAAAATATACAAATTCCGGGATTGGATATACACTGTCCCGGTAGCAGTACAAGAACGAGAAACCCACTGCACTCAACACCAGGAGGAACCATGGAATCGTCTCGTCGCCGTATCGTGCTGGGCTCCGCCGCGGGCGTGGCGCTTGCCGGGCTCGGGGGCTCCCCGATCGCATCCGCCCAGACCACGACGCTCAAGATCTCCCACCAGTTTCCCGGCGGCACGATCAACGAGGGTGACTTCCGCGACCGGCTCTGCCGCAAGTTCGCGGAAGGCGTGACCGCCAAGACCAACGGCGCGCTCAAGTTCGAGATCTACCCGGGATCGTCGCTCGTCAAGGTCAACTCGCAGTTCTCGGCGCTCCGCAAGGGCGCGCTCGACATGTCGCTCGTGCCGCTGTCGTACGCGGGCGGCGAGGTGCCCGAGACCAACATCGGCCTCATGCCCGGGCTCGTCGTCTCGTACGACCAGGCCTACAAGTGGAAGAACGCCGAGGTGGGCAAGCTCCTCTCGCAGTTCCTGGCCGAGAAGGGCGTCGTCGTCGTGACCTGGATATGGCAGGCGGGCGGCGTCGCGAGCCGCGTGAAGCCGCTGGTCGCGCCCGAGGATTCGAAGGGCATGAAGGTGCGCGGCGGCAGCCGCGAGATGGACATGATCCTCAAGGAAGCCGGCGCCTCGGTGCTCAACCTTCCGTCGAACGAGATCTATGCCGCGATGCAGACCGGCGCGATGGACGCGGGCATGACGTCCTCGACGAGCCTCATCTCGTTCCGCCTCGAGGAAGTCGCGAAGGCGCTCACGACCGGACGCCAGTACGCGTACTGGTTCATGTTCGAGCCGCTCATGATGTCGAAGGAAGTCTTCGACAAGCTGCCCAAGGCGCAGCAGGACGCGATCATGTCCGTGGGCGCCGACCTCGAGAAGTTCGCGCTCGATTCCGCGAAGGCGGACGACCAGGCCGTGTCCGGCGTGTACGCGAAAAAGGGCGCCAAGGTCGTCGACTTGGACGAGCCCACCGTCAAGAAGTGGCAGCAGATCGCCCGCGACACCGCGTGGAAGGACTACGCGGCCAAGACCGAGATGTCGGCCAAGCTCATGGCCGCCGCGCAGAAGACGCTTTGACGCGCACGACGCCCGCCGCGCCGCGAGTCGGGGCGTCGGGCGGCCGCGCCTAACGCGAGGGGAGCCTTTCCATGAGTCATGGCCTCGTCACGGAGAGCCATACCGCGGGTCCCGTGCCCAGGGCACTGGTCCCGTTCGCGCGCGCCATCGCCGCCATCAACCGCATCGTCGTGCTGCTGTCGATGATCGCGCTGGTGCTGGCCGCGGCCGTGCTCACTTACAGCGTGTTCTCGCGCTACCTCTTCAAGGCCGCGACCGACTGGCAGGACGAGATCGCCGTGTTCCTCCTGGTCTGCTCGACGTTCATGTGCGGTGCGTACGTGCAGTCGTACCGCGGCCATGTGGGCATCGAGGCGCTGGCGAGCGTCCTGCCTCCCGCGGTCAACCGCGTCCGGCTCGCGATCGTCGACGTGCTCACGTGCGCGTTCTGCGCATTCTTCGCCTGGAAGTCCTGGGCGCTGTTCCACGAAGCCTGGGTCGACAAGATGACGACATCCTCGTCGTGGGCGCCGCCGCTCACCATTCCCTACGGATTCATGTCGGCCGGCATGACGCTCCTGGCGCTGCAGTGCCTGCTGCAGGTGCTCACGCGATTCGGCCGCGCGGGAGAGTCGAAGTGAGCATGCTCGCGCTGGGTCTCCTCTTCACCGGCGTCACGCTGATCGTCATGTTCTCGGGCATGCCCATCGCCTTCGCGCTGGGGCTCGTGGCGACGGTGTTCATGTTCTTCTTCATGCCGAAGTCCTCGCTCGACACCATCACGCAGAACGTCTACGAGGAGATGGCGAGCATCACCCTCCTTTCCATCCCGCTCTTCATATTGAAGGGCGCCGCGATCGGCAAGTCGCGGGCGGGCGCGGACCTGTATTCCGCGCTGCATGTGTGGATGAACCGCATTCCCGGCGGCCTCGGCATCGCCAACGTCTTCGCGTGCGCGCTGTTCGCCGCGATGGCGGGATCGAGCCCGGCGACGTGCTCGGCGATCGGTAGCGCGGGCATCCCGGAGATGCGCAAGCGCGGGTACTCGGGCGGGTTCGCCGCGGGCATCATCGCCGCGGGCGGGACGCTCGGCATTCTCCTGCCGCCGTCCATCACGATGATCCTCTACGCGGTCGCGGCGGAGCAGTCGCTCGGCCGCCTGTTCCTCGCGGGCATCGGGCCCGGGATCCTGCTCGTCGCGATGTTCGCGGGCTATGCATCGTGGCGCTACGCGAAGGAGCATCGCCTGGCGCTCGCGGCCTTCGAGTCCACGGGCGTCAAGTCGGCGCACTTCGACGAGACGTCGTACACGTTCGCGCAGAAGGTGGAGATGCTGCCCCGCGTGGTGCCGTTCGTGGTCCTGCTGACGGGCGTGATGGTGGCGCTGTACGGCGGCTTCGCGACGCCTTCGGAGACGGCCGGGCTGGGCGCGATTCTCGCGCTCGTCCTCATCGCGACCATCTACAGCGTATGGAGGCCCTCCGACCTCGCGCCCATCCTCGGGAGCACGCTGCGCGAGTCGACGATGCTCATGTTCATCATCGGCATGTCGCTCCTCTTCTCGTACGTGATGAGTTATTTGCGCATCAGCCAGTCGGCCGCGGAGTGGATCGTCGTGATGCACCTCGGCAAGTGGTTCCTGCTGGCGCTCATCCTGCTCCTCGTGATCGTGCTCGGCTTCTTCCTGCCGCCGGTGTCGATCATCCTCATGACGGCGCCCATCATCCTGCCGCCGCTCAAGGCCGCGGGCTTCGACCTCATCTGGTTCGGCATCCTCATGACCATCGTGATGGAGATGGGGCTCATCCATCCGCCGGTGGGGCTCAACATCTTCGTGATCAAGAACGTGGCGCCGGACATCCCGCTGCGCGACGTGATCTGGGGCGTGATGCCGTTCGTGGTGTTGATGGCGCTGGCCGTCGTGATCATCTGCGTCGTGCCGGGGATTGCCACGTGGTTCCCCAACGCGATGATGGGCCCCGCGACGTGAACGCCCGCGATCCGCAGCCGCGCGAGAGCGCGCGCACGCGGCGCCTGGCCCGCGTCGGCCAGGCGCTCGGCGCGCGCCTCGAGGGCAAGCGGGTCGCGGCCGAGCATGCCGTCGCGCTGCTCGAGGCCGCCATCGAGCCCGGCGACCGCGTGTGCCTCGAGGGCAACAACCAGAAGCAGGCGGATTTCTTAGCCGACGCGCTCGCAAGCTGCGATCCCGGGCGCGTCCACGACCTCCACCTCGTGCAGTCGGTGCTCGCGCTGCCGAGCCACATGGAGCTCTTCGAGCGGGGCGTCGCGCGTCGCGTCGATTTCTCGTTCTCGGGCCCGCAGGCGACGCACCTCGCGCGGCTCGTGCAGTCGCGCAAGATCGAGATCGGCGCCATCCACACGTACCTCGAGCTCTTCGGGCGCTACTTCATCGACCTGACGCCGCAGGTATGCCTCGTTGCCGCGCAGTCGTGCGACGCGCACGGCAACCTCTATACCGGCCCCAACACCGAGGACACGCCCGCCATCGTCGAGGCCACCGCGTTTCGCAACGGCCTCGTCGTCGCGCAGGTGAACGAGGTGGTCGACGCCGTGCCGCGCGTGGACATTCCGGGCGACTGGGTCGACTTCGTGGTGGAGGCGCCGCATCCCAACTACATCGAGCCCCTCTTCACGCGCGACCCGGCGCAGATCACCGAGATCCAGGTGCTGATGGCGATGATGGCCATCAAGGGCATCTACGCCGAGTACGGCGTGCAGAGGCTGAACCACGGCATCGGGTTCGATACCGCGGCCATCGAGCTCCTGCTGCCCACGTACGCCGCGGAGCTCGGGCTCAAGGGCAAGATCTGCCGCCATTGGGCGCTCAACCCCCATCCCACGCTCATCCCCGCGATCGAATCGGGCTTCGTGGAGTCGGTGCACAGCTTCGGCTCCGAGGTGGGCATGGAGGCGTACGTCGCCGCCCACCCCGAGGTCTTCTTCGCGGGGCGCGACGGCAGCATGCGCAGCAACCGCGCGATGTGCCAGACCGCCGGCTTGTACGCGTGCGACATGTTCATCGGGTCGACGCTGCAGATCGACCTCGCGGGCAACAGCTCGACCGCCACGGTCGGCCGCATCGCGGGCTTCGGCGGCGCGCCCAACATGGGCAGCGACGCGCGCGGCCGCAGGCACGAGAGCCCGGCGTGGCTCAAGGCCGGCCGCGAGCGTGCGGGCGACGCGCCCCAGCTCCGCGGCCAGAAGCTCGTCGTGCAGACGGTCGAGACGTTCCGCGAGCACATGCAGCCCGCGTTCGTCGAGAGGCTCGATGCGTGGGCGCTCATGGAGGACATGGGCATGACGCTGCCGCCGATCATGATCTACGGCGACGATGTCACGCACATCGTCACGGAGGAGGGCATCGCCAACCTGCTCCTCTGCCGCCCGCCGGTGGAGCGCGAGCAGGCGATCGGCGGCGTGGCGGGCTTCACGCCCGTCGGGCGCAAGCGCGACCGCCGCGCGGTCGAGAACCTGCGCGACCGCGGCGTGATCCGCCGCGCGGAGGACCTGCGCATCGATACTCGCATGGCGACGCGCGAATCTCGCCGCGCGATCGGTCAGAGGCTCGTGCGGTGGTCGGGCGGGCTCTACCAGCCGCCCGCGCGGTTCCGCAACTGGTAGGCCCGGCCATGACTCTCGAGTTCTCCTTTGCATCGAAGCCCAGCGCGGGCGCGCACGTGCCGGCGCTGCGCGGCGTCGTGGGATCGGGCAACCTCGAGGTGCTGATCGTCGCGGCGCCGGCGAGCGACTGCCGCCTCCTCGTCCATACCTCGGCGCGGGGATTCCGCGACATCTGGCACGCCGTGCTCGAATCCTTCGCGTCGTCGCATGCGGCGGGTCGCCTCAAGTTCGTCATCAACGACATGGGCGCGACACCCGCCGTCGTGACGCTGCGCCTGTCGCAGGCGCTCGCGGACGAAGGGCGCGTGCGCATGATGAGCGCACTACTTCGGCGCCACCGCGCGCGACCGCGTCGCGCAGCTCTTCGACGCCGGCAGCGTTCGCAGTACCTGCCGCAGGCGAGCGCGCCGAGCCCCCACCTCGCGCGGCTCGGACTGCCCAGCGCGCTCGACGACGGCGTCGTCGTGGGCGAAACCGCGCTCGCCGGCCGCGCACCCCTCTTCGCGCCGCAGGAGGGCCAGTTCATGGGCGGCGCGGTGGGCGAGGTCCACGGCGCGAAGATCGTGGGGCTTCTCTCGCGCGCACGCGAAGCCCGGCCGGCGGCCGTCGTGCTGCTCGTCGATTCGGGCGGCGTGCGCCTGCACGAGGCCAACGCCCGGGGCTCATCGCGATTTCCGAGATCATGCGCGCCGTGCTCGACGCGCGCGGCCGGCGTCCCCGTGCTCGCGCTGATCGGCGGCGTATGCAGCGCCTTCGGCGGCATGGGTCGTCGCGCGCCTGTGCTCGCGCGTCATCATGTCCGAGGAGGGCCGGCTCTCGCTCTCGGGCCCGGACGTCATCGAGACGGTCGCGGGCGTCGAGGAGTTCGACGCGCGCGACCGCGCGCCTAGCGCGTCACCGGCGGCAAGCATCGCGTGCTGACCGGCGACTGCGACACGCTCGTCGAGGACAGCATCGCGGCGTTCCGCGATGCCGCCGCCGCAGCCATTGCGGAGCACCGCGTCGCCGGCCGTCGCGCGAGTCGCTCGTCGCGCAGCAGGCGCGACTCGCGCGCGCGCGAGAAGCTTTCGAGGGCCTGCGCGACGGCATCGACGCGTGGCGCGAGCTGGGCGTGGCCGATCCCGAGGACGTCTCGATGCTGACCGCGCAGGAAGCGATGGCGCTGGCGGCGGGCGTGGATCGCTAGCATGGACGTGCGCGCGCTCGCCGACACGCTTTTTCCGCTCGGCCACGACATCGAGGTGGACCGTTCGTTCGTGCGCGGCACCGCGCACGCGCGCTGGCTTCGACGTCGTCAGGTGGTCGGCACGGCGGAATCGACGTCGCTCACATTGGCGATCGCCGATCGCATCCTGGCGCGCTCCAGGGCCCGCCGCGCCCGTTCGTATTCCTGGTCGACACGAGCGGCCAGGCGCTCCTGCGCCACGAGGAGCTCATCGGCCTCAACGCGTATCTCGCGCACGTCGCGCAGTGCGTGGACGTCGCGCGTCGAAGCGGGTTTCCGTCGCTGTCGCTCGTGTACGGCGAAGCGGTGAGCGGCGGCTACCTGAGCCATCGGGCTACGCGCTCGGCAAGGCGCATATCCGCGTCATGCATCTCGCCGCGATGGCGCGCGTGACACGCCTGCCGCTCGAGGAGCTGCAGCGCCTCGCGAAGGAGTCTCCGGTGTTCGCGCCCGGGGCCGAGAACTACGCCCGCATGGGCGCGCTCGCGGCGATCTGGCCCGAGCCTTCGTCCGCGCTCGTCGAGGACGCGCTCGCGGAGCTCCTTCGCGACGCGGGATCGCGCGCGGACGCTCGCATCGCGGCGGGTCGCGAGCGCGGCGGTCGCGTGCTCGCCGAGCCTACCGCGGACGCCGTCGCGCGCCGCGTAGCAGCGCGACGCTGCCATGCGCGCGGCGCCACGACTGGGTCTACCTGCGGCCGTCAGGCCAGGAGTCGCGTTCGCCCCGCCGAAACGGTGGCGTACGGCGCGGGCGTGGCTCGAGGCCAGGCCGCCCGCTCGTCGTCGCGCGCCAGCATGCCGGCGACGACGAGATCGCGCTCGGGCTCGCGCTGCCGCGCAGCTTCG
The DNA here is from genome assembly GCA_044225355.1 of Casimicrobiaceae bacterium. Taxonomy (GTDB): domain Bacteria; phylum Pseudomonadota; class Gammaproteobacteria; order Burkholderiales; family Casimicrobiaceae; genus VBCG01. The sequence goes on from JBGAIS010000021.1 coordinate 19,180, forward strand.
CGACGCGCCGGCTCGCGTGCATCGCTCGACGCGCCGACATCCTGCACCACCGCAATCCGCTCACCGTCGAGGAGGCGGCGCCGGCCCTCTCCGCCGAGGACGCCGGCGCGCTGTCGCGCTTCGCCGCGGCGGTGGCGGGCCACGCGCTTTCGCTCGGCGTGTACGGCTCCACCGCCTGGGACTGCATCGCCGGCTATCACCAGGCCTCCGACGTCGACCTCGTCGTGGAGGTCGCGTCGAGCGCCGAACTCTCGGCGTGCCTCGCGCGGCGTTCGCCGACGCCACGCGCGACTTCCGCTCGCGCATCGACGGCGAGGTGCGCGTGCCGGGAGGACGCGCCATCGCGTGGCGCGAGCTCGCGGACTCGCGGGCCCCGCCGTCGTGCTCGCGAAGGGCGAGCGCGACGTCGCCATCGTGGCCCCTGCATCACGCTGGCGTCGCTGCGATGACGACATCCCTCGCGCCGTGCGCGCCGCCGCGCGACGCGTGGCCGCCCGATCCCATCGGCGGGCTCATCCGCGCGCTGTATCACGAGGCCGTGCTGTATCCCAAGCCGGGGCTCGGAGCGCGCCTGAGCGACGGCGCGCATCGCGACATGTCGATCGCGACCTTCTACCGCGCCATCGCGTCGCTGCGCTCCTACTTCCCGACCATCGCGGCGCTCGGCGCGGCCGGCGCTCCGTGGCGGTCGCTCACGGCCGCGCGGCGAACCGCCGAGTCCGTGATGCTGCAGGCGACGGGCGGCATCAACGCATCGCGGCGCGATCTTCCACCTGGGTCTCCTGTGCGCGGCGATCAGGGCGCTGTCGTCGCGAGGCCACGCGTGCACGGCGCGCGCCGCATGCGCCTGGGTGCGCGGCGCGTACGGCGCCGCCATCCTCGCGTCCGGCAGCGGCGCCTGCGTCGGTCGCGCACAGGCGCGCGGTGACGCACCCGCTACGGCCGCGGCGGGGCGCGCGAGGAGGCCGCGGGCGGCTATGATCGGTGCGCCTGCTGCGTTGCCCGCGCATCGCGCGGCCTACCGCGCGACGGGCGATCGCGAGCGCGCCTCGGTGCAGGCGCTGTTCGCGCTCGTCGCGCACGTGACGGATTCGAACCTCCTCTGGCGCGGCGGCCTCGCGGGACTCGCGTTCGCGCAAGGGCGGGCGCGCGGATTCCTCGAGGCCGGGGGCGTGCTGCGCCCAGGATGGCGCGAGGACGCGGTCGCGGTCCATCGCTCGTTCGTCGGCGAGCGCGGCCTGAGCCCCGGCGGTAGCGCCGACCTCCTCGCGGTCACGCTCCTGCTGGACGAGCTGGGCACGTAGGAGGCCAGGGGTGCGCTGGGTCGCGGTGTTCAGCGGGCAGGGCGGCCAGCGCGCCGCCCACGTCCCGCGACTTCTCGCGATGAGCGGCGCGCTGCGTGACGCCTGGGACGCGCGCTCGCGTCGGCGGAGCGACGTCCCAGGATCTCGACGACGCGACGCTCGCGCGCAATCGCGTGGCGCAGCCCACGCTCTGCGCGTTCGAGCTCCACGCGCACGCGGCGATCGCGCCGCACGTGCCCGCCCGCGCTCGTCGCGGGGTACTCGGTGATCGCCGCGTGCGCGGTCGCGGGCGGCCTCGACGCAGCGCACGCCGTTGACGTCGCGCAAGCGCGCGCCGCGTGCATGGACGACGCCGTGGCGGTGCCGTCGGGCCTCGCCGCCGTGCTAGGGCTCGAAGAGGCGGAGGTGGCGGCGGCGTGCGAGCGCGCGGGCGCCGCGATCGCCATCCGCAACGGACCGCGGCACCTCGTGGTCGGCGGACCGGACGACGCCATCGCCCTCGTGTGCGCCCAAGCCCTGGAGCGCGGCGCGACCCGCGCCTTCGCGCTTCCCGTGGCAACGCCCGCGCACACGCGCTGGCTCGCATCGGCCGTGGCGCCGTTCGCGGACGTGCTCGCGCCGCACGCTCGCGAGCCGCGAATTGCCATGATCTCGGCCATCGATGCGTCGCGCCTGCGAACCTCGCGCGACGTCGTGTCGGCGCTCTCGCGCCAGCTCGCGACGAGGCTCGACTGGCAGGCGTGCATGGAGGCGATCGGCGAGGCGCGCGCTGACGCGGTGCTCGAGATCGGGCCCGGCAACGCGCTCGCGCGCATGATCGCCGACGCGCTGCCCGGCGTGCGCGCCTTCGACGACTTCCGCAGACGCGGCCGCCGCCCGCGTGGCTCCAGGAGCGCCGCGACCTGACGCCACAGCCGGTCCGGCCGTGACGCGAGGTCTATACTCGCGCGATGTCCATCACGCCCGGCGCCGAGCAGCTCGTCGTCGCGATCAGCTCGCGCGCGCTGTTCGACTTCGAGGAAGAGAACTCGCTCTTCGACCCGGGCAACGACCAGAAGTACATCGAGCTGCAGCTCTCGCGCCTCGAGCAGCTCGCGAAGCCGGGCATCGCTTTCCGCCTCGTGAAGAAGCTCCTGGGCTTCAACGCCGACGGCACCAAGCGCGTCGAGGTCGTGATCCTGTCGCGCAACGACCCGGTCTCGGGCCTGCGCGTCATGCGATCCGTCGAGGGCAGCGCGCTTGCCATCGAGCGCGCCGTGTTCACGCGCGGCCGCGACCCGTGGGGCTACCTCCGCCCGCTCAACGCGAACCTCTTCCTGTCCGCCAATCCCGAGGACGTCCGGGTGGCGCTCAACGAGCGATTCCCCGCGGCCGTCGTGTACGCGAGCAATACGGGCGAGGACTCGCACCCCGACGAGGTCCGCATCGCGTTCGACGGCGACGCCGTGCTGTTCGCCGACGAGGCCGAGCGCGTGTTCCGCGAGGGCGGCCTGTCGGCGTTCCAGTCGCACGAAGCGAGCCACGCCGCGCGACCGCTGCCGCCGGGCCCGTTCAAGCCGCTCCTCGAGGCGCTGCACCGGCTGCAGCAGGCCGACGACCGCGACAAGGTCCCGATGCGCCTGCGCACGGCGCTCGTCACCGCTCGCAGCGCGCCCGCGCACGAGCGCGCGATCCGCACGCTCATGAACTGGAACATCCACGTCGACGAGGCGATGTTCCTGGGCGGGCTCGAGAAGGGCCCCTTCCTGCTCGAGTTCGAGCCCGATTTCTACTTCGACGACCAGACGCGCCACGTGCAGTCCGCCGCGCGGCACGTGCCGTCGGGACACGTGCCGCACGGCGTGGCCAACGAATAGGCGCGGCCGTGAGCACGCCGTCGAATCCGTTCACGCTCGCGCGCTGGCGGCGCACCGTCGCCGCCATGTACGCGGACGTGCGCGAGCCCGCGTCCGACCGCCGCGCGCAGTGCGATGCGTTCCGGGCAGCGCGCGACCGCCTGTTCCGCACCGATCCCGAGAGCCCCATCGCGGAGCCGTCGCGGCCCGGGTGGCCCGGCATCGCGTGGTTCGCGTACGACCCCGCGTGGCGCGTGACGGGCACCGTCCAGCCAGTGGCGACGCGGACGAGCTTCGGCATCGAGCTCGCGGGCGACGGCACGCTTCGCTGCACGCACGTCGCCGACGTCCGCTTCGAGGCGCGCGGTGCACGCGGCGCGCTGGCGGTGTACTGGCTCGAGGGCTACGGCGGCGGCCTGTGGCTGCCCTTCGCCGACGCGACGACGGGCAGCGCGACGTACGGCGGCGGGCGCTACCTCTACGACACCATCAAGGGCGCCGACCTGGGCGCGGGCGAGCGCGGGATCGTGCTCGACTTCAACTATGCGTACCACCCGTCATGCGCTTACGACGAGCGGTGGTCGTGCCCGTTGTCGCCGCCGGAGAACCGGCTCCCGTTCGCGGTGGAGGCGGGGGAGAGGATGCCTTGACGGCGCGCGTGCGCGTCGTCGATGCGGGGGTGCACCTCGGCGACGACTCGCTCGCCGCGGCGCTGGCGCAAAGCGCGGACCCCGCGCTCGTGATCGCATCGACCGACGCCGTTGCGCAGTACGCGATCACGAGGCTGCGGCCGCAGGACGACCTGGGCTGGCACGACGAGCCCGCCGCTGTGCATGCCGCGCGCGAGCGCCGTCTCGCGGAGCGCCAGGCGCTGGCCGCGGAGCTCGATCGGCGGCGCGACCACGTCGATCCGATGACGGGCCTGCCGGATCGCTACCGGCTCGTGAAGTGGCTCGAGACCGACGACAACGCGTGGCCGTCCGGCCCATGCCGCGGGCTCGTGCTCATCGACCTCGATTTTTTCCGGCGATTCAACGAAGCGCACGGCGATGCCGCGGGCGATCACGTGCTGCGCGTCGTCGCGAGCGGCTTGCGCGCGTTGTCGCGGCCGCCGGACCTCGTCTTTCGCCTGGAGCTCGCGCAGTTCGTCGTCGTCATGGACCGCGTCGATCCCGACGAAGTCGCGGCGCACGCGGAGGCGCTGCGCCGGTCGGTCGCGACCGCGGCGTGGGCGCACGCCGAGGGTGTCGCGCACGTGACCGCCAGCGCGGGCCTCGCGTTCCTGCGCTCGCACGGGTTCCGGTACGCGAGCATGCAGCAGGCCGACGCGGCGATGTACATGGCGAAAGTGCTCGGTCGCGACCGGCTCGTGCGACACGAGGACCTTCGGCGCCTCGCCGCGGACGCGGGCACCACGCTCGAGCTCTCGGATCTGTCCGAGCAGGCCGACGCGACGCGGGCGCGGCTCATCGACATGGCGGGCGACTTCAACCGGCGCCTCGAGGAGCACGCCTCGAGGCCAGCATCGACGGGCTGACGGGCGTTCGCAATCGCCTACTTCGACGACCGGCTCGCGCGCCAGCTGGCCCTCGCGCGCCGCGATGCGAGCCGCGTGTCGCTCGCGCTCCTCGACATCGACGACTTCCGCGAATTCAACAAGGTCCACGGGCATCCGACGGGCGACGCGGTCCTGCGCGGCTTCGCGGAGGCCGTCACGCGCACGATCCGCGACCGCGACTGGTTCGCGCTATGGCGGCGAATTCTGCCTCGTCATGGAGGCGACGGCGGAGGAGGCGTGCCAGGTGGCGGAGCGCATCCGCGACGCCGTATCGACGCCGCTCGCGTCGCTCGACGGCCAGCCCGTGACGATCACGGTGACCATCGGCGTCGCGTTCGACCCCGCGCGGGACGCGAGCCCCGAGCACCTGGTGCGAGCCGTGCGAATCGCGCGGCCAAGGACTCGGGGAAGAACCGGGTCGTCGCCGGCTAGCGACGACGCTCGCCCGGCCGCCGTCCCGGGCCTGCGCTGCGCCGTCGGCGTCGCGCACCCGCCCGTAGAACGGGTACTGCGGGTCGTTGTAGCCGGGCGTCGACGGGTGCCCGGGGGCCACGAGCGTATCGACCAGCGCCTCGTCCTCGTCGCTCCACGGCGTGCCGATGGCCGCGACGTATTCGTCCATTGCTCCGGCGTGCGCGGACCCGCGATCACCGACGACACGATGCGGTTGGCCCAGAGCCACGCGAGCGCGAGCTGCACGAGCGTGCGTCCCGTCCTGTCGGCGTGCTCGCGGAGCTTCTGCGCGATCGCGAAGGATTCCGCGCGGAGCTCGGTCTCCGTGATGCGGCGGTCGCCGCGCGCGCCGCGCGAGCCCTCGGGCATGGGGGCGCCCGGCGCGTACTTGCCGGTGAGCACGCCGCGCGCGACGGGCGAGTAGGGCGCGACGCCGAGTCCGTAGTGATCGCACGCCGGCAGGATCTCCACTTCCGGCATGCGATTGAGGAGGTTGTAGTACGGCTGGCAGACGACGGGACGCGGCACGCCTTGCGCCTCGCACTCGGCGACCACCTCCGCGATGCGCCATCCGCGGTAGTTCGACAGGCCGAAGTAGCGGATCTTGCCGGCGCGCATGAGCTCGCCCAGCGCGGCGACGGTCTCGGCGACGGGCGTGTCGGGGTCGTCCTTGTGCAGGTAGTAGATGTCGATGTAGTCGAGCGTGAGGCGCGCGAGGCTGTCGTCGCATGCGGTGAGGATCCAGCGCCGCGACAGGCCGCCGTCGTGCGGCGACTTCGTCATCACGTTGCCGCACTTGGTCGCGACGATCCAGTCGCGCCGGTGCGCCTTCACCGCCGGGCCCACGATGCGCTCCGACGCGCCCTTCGTGTAGACGTCGGCGGTGTCGATGAAGTTGATCCCGGCATCTCGCGCCGACGCGATGATCCGCTCCGACGTCGCGGCGTCCGTGCGGTCGCCGAACATCATGGTGCCGAGGCAGATCGGCGAGACGATGAGGCCGCTGTCTCCAAGTCGTAAGTAGTCCATGGGTACCATTATAATCGCGGGTCCCAAACGGCCCGTGCCCGCCCGGCCGCATCCCATGAACGTGCTCTTCGAGGACGACGGCCAGCTGAAGGCCGGCGTCGTGCTTGCCGACCAGGACACCTCGCTGCAGGTCGAGGCGGTGTCGGGCAAGCGCATCAAGGTCAAGTCCGCCAGCGTGCTGCTGCGCTTCGCGTCGCCCGGCGCGGGCGACGTCATGAGCGAGGGCCACAAGCTCGCGGGCGAGCTCGATCCCACGTTCCTGTGGGAGGCGAGCGACGACGGCGAGTTCGGCTTCGCGGACCTCGCGAGCGAATACTACGGCGCGCATCCTTCCGCGGCGCAGTCGACGGCCGTCGCGATGCTCCTGCACGCGTCGCCGATGCACTTCTACAAGCGCGGCAAGGGACGCTACCGCAAGGCGCCGCCCGACTCGCTCAAGGCGGCGCTCGCGTCGGTGGAGCGCAAGGCCCGGGAGGCCGAGCAGGTCGCGACCTGGGTCGCGGAGCTTCTCGAAGGGCGCTTCCCGGACGCGCTCCGCGCAAAGCGCTCGATGCTCCTGTACAAGCCCGACAAGAACGCCATCGAGTGGAAGGCGCTGGCCGCCGCGTGCGAGGCGCGAAAGACGAGCCCGGTCGAGCTCCTCGCGTCTTGCGGCGCCATCCCGTCCACGCACGACTATCACTTCGATGCGTTCGTCGCCGAGGCGTTCACGCAGGGCCTCGACTTCCCGGCCTGTGGCGAGCTGCCGGCGCTGCCCGAGCTTCCGGTGGCCGACGTGCGCGCATTCTCGATCGACGACGCGTCGACGACCGAGATCGACGACGCGTTCTCCGTGCGCGGGCTCGCCCACGGGAACTACGAGATCGGCATCCACATCGCGTGCCCCGCGCTGTCGATCCCGCGCGACGCGCCGCTCGACCGCATCGCGCGCTCGCGGCTGTCGACCGTCTACATGCCGGGGCGCAAGCTCACGATGCTCCCCGACGCCGCGGTGGACGCCTTCACGCTCAAGGCGGGGTCGCAGCCGCCCGCGCTCACCCTCGCCATCGAGATCACGCCCGACGGCGTGCCGGTGCGCCACGAGACGCGCGTCGAGCGCGTGCCGGTGGCCGCCAACCTGCGCCTCGACGAGGTGACCGCGGCGTTCGCGAGCGACCTGCCGTCGCCGTCCGACCCGCCGTGGACCGCGGAGCTCCGCGTGCTGTGGAAGCTCGTGCGCCACCTTTCGGACGCGCGCGGCAAGACCGACTTCAATCGCATCGACTACAGCTTCGAGGTCGACTGGGATGCCGCGCCGGACGGCATCGTGCGCATCGTCCCGCGCGAGCGCGGGAGCCCGCTCGACAAGCTCGTGTCGGAGCTCATGATCCACGTCAACAGCACGTGGGGAAAGCTCCTGGCCGAGCGCGGCGCGGCGGGCCTGTACCGCGTGCAGTCGGCGGGCAAGGTGAAGATGAGCACGCGCCCCGGCGAGCACCAGGGCCTGGGCCTCACGCACTACCTGTGGTCGAGCTCGCCGCTGCGCCGCTACAGCGACCTCGTGAACCAGCGGCAGCTCCTGGCCGTGGTCCAGGGGAGCACGCCGCCCTACGCCGACAACGACGCCGCGCTCTTCGCGGCGCTCGCCGACTTCGAGGCCACGTACAGCCAGTACGCGGAGTTCCAGGATCGCATGGAGCACTACTGGTGCCTGCGCTACCTGTTGCAGGAAAACATCACCACCCTCGACGCCGAGGTGATCCGCGACAACCTGGTGCGCGCGGGCCGCGTACCGCTCGTCCTTCGAGTGGCGGACCTCCCCGCGCAGGCGCCGGGAACGGCCGTCCGGCTCGCGGTCGGGCGCATCGATCTCCTGGCTTCCACCCTCGAATGCCGGCTGGCGGCCGCCGTCCCGGCGTCCTAGGCCTTTCGGCCGCTATGACGGCGGCATGACGGCGAATACAATACGGACAGGTGCCCTCTCGACCCCCGTAGCCGTGCCGCGACGCGCCACGCCGCCCAAGCCCGATCCCGCAGCGCCGCCCGAGCCTCCCGCCCAGGCGGCTCCCGCTCCGCGCGCGCCGCGCAAGCCCGCCGCGCGCGCCGCGAAGCCGCTCATCGTCGAGCCCGAGGTCCCGGCCATCGCGGCGCCCGCGCGCCAGGGGCCGCCCCGGCGGACGGCGCGCATCGCTCCCGCCGGCGCGTTGCCGCTCGCCACCATCCCGCGCGAGGCGCTCCTCTCGCCGCGCCACGACCGGCTCCTGGCCGCCACCGTCGCGCTGTCGGTGCTGGTCCACCTCGTCATCCTCGCCATCCACTTCAAGCCGTTCGAGCTCAAGTCGCGCGACGACAAGGGCCCGCCGATCGAGGTCGCGCTCGTCAACGCGAAGACCGCCGCCAAGCCCACCCAGGCCGACGTGCTCGCGCAGGCGAACCTGGACGGCGGCGGCAACACCGACGAGAACCGACGCGCGAAGACGCCGCTGCCCGTGCTTCCCAAGCAGGCGCCCGAGCAGCAGGTGGCGGTCGCGACGCAGCGCGTCGAGGCGCTCGAGCGGCAGACGCGCGAGCTCATGACGCAGATCGCGCAGGCGCGCGTCGCGCAGTCGCTGCAGGCGCCCCGCGACGTGAAGGAGCAGACCGACCTTCCTTCCGCGAACGAGCTCATGCAGAAGACGTTCGAGGCGATGAAGCTCGAGGCGCAGATCGCGAAGGACATGGAGGCGTACCAGAAGCGGCCCAAGCGCCGCTTCATCGGCGCGCGCGCGGAGGAGTACCGCTTCGCGCGCTACGTCGAGGACTGGCGCCTCAAGATCGAGCGCGTCGGCAACCAGAACTACCCCGAAGCCGCGCGCCAGCAGAAGCTGTACGGAAGCCTGCTCCTCACCGTGTCCATCAAGTCCGACGGCAGCGTGGAGAACGTCGAGATCAATCGCACGTCGGGCAACCGTATCCTCGACGCGGCGGCGGTGCGCATCGTCGAGATGTCCGGCCCGTTCGCGCCTTTCCCGCCGGACGTGAAGCGCGACACGGATATCCTCCACATCACCCGTACCTGGACGTTCACGAAGTCCGACCAGCTCGAGTCGCGGTAGGCCTTCGCGGCCCATGGAGTCGCCATGCGCAGGATGCTCGTCCTCGTTGCATGCATCGTCGCGGCATCCGGCGCGCGCGCCGTCCCCTTGCCTCCCGGGACGCCCGATCCCGCGTTCGGTGCGGGCGGCATCGTCGCGCCCGTCACGGGCTTCGGGGCGGCGGCCGTGCTGCCGGAGGCCGACGGCGGCGTCCTCGTCGCGGGGACGGCGTATCCGCCGGCGGGCTCGCCGGCCATGGCCGGCCTGCGCAGGTATCGCAACGACGGCACGCTCGACGCCGCATTCGGCGCCGGCGGCATCGTCACGAGCCCGCTTCCTGTCGACGCGGGCGTGGTCGCCGCGGCGCGCGCGCCGGATCGCTCGATCGTCGTGCTCGCGCTCGGGCATTCGCTCCTGCGCTACCTCCCCGACGGCACGCTCGACGGGAGCTTCGGCCGCGGCGGCATCGTCACCACCCTCGTGCCGGGCGGGTTCGTGGCGCGCGACGTCCTCGTGCGCTCCGACGGGCGCGTGCTCGTGCTCGGCACGTATCCCGCGGCGGACGGCAGCGCCGGCAGGATCGCGGCCGTCGTGTACGCGCGCGACGGCTCGCTCGACACGGGCTTCGATCCGACCGGGTTGATCGCGGTGCCGCCGTCCGTGCTCGCCGGGCTGCCCAGGCGGGCCCTCGTCGACGCGCAGGATCGCCTCGTGATCGCCACCGCGTCGCGCGTCGCGCGCCTGTCGTCGAGCGGCGCCGTCGACGCGACGTTCGGCGACGCCGGCACGACGGACGTTCCCTTCGCCGTGAGCGACGTCGCGACGCTCCCGGGCGGCGGGCTCGCGATTGCCGGCGTCGACGCGACGCTCGAGAGGATCGCGCTCGCGAGGCTCACGGCGGCCGGCGCCTTCGACACGAGTTTCGGCGGCGACGGCATCGTGAGCACCGCCCTCGTCGCGATGCCCTATTCGGTGTGCTCGCACAATCCGCCGTCGTCCAACCCCGGCGGGGCCGTCGTCGGGCTGCCCGACGGATCGCTCGTCGTCGCCGCGGCCTATCCCCGCGCGGTCGGCGGCGCGACCATTTGCGCGCGCATCGAGTGGACGACCGCGCTCGCGCGGCACTTGGCGGACGGCTCGCTCGATGCCGCGTTCGGCCGCGCGGGCGTGGCCATCGGCACGCTCGGGCTTCCGCAGGTTCCCACGGCGTCGCTCGACGCGCGCGGCCGGCTCGTGTTCGCCGCGTTCAACGAGGGCTTCGGCATCGCACGCTATCTCGTCGATTCGCCGGGCACCACCGTCACGGTGACGAGCGACCGCACGCCTTCCGCGGCGGGCGACGCCGTCGCGTTCACGGCGATGCTCGCCGGCCGCTCGCCCACCGGGACGGTGACGTTCGCGAACGCGAATCGCACCATCGCGGCCTGCGCGGACGTCCCGGTCGCCGGGGGACGCGCGCGCTGCGTCACGTCGTCGTTCCTCGCGATGCCCGGCGACAATCCCATCACGGCGTCGTACCCGGGCGACGAGGCGAACCCGCCCGCGCTCTCGCAGGGCTACGCGCAAGCGGTGATGGCTCCGGCGTCGGGCGCGGCCATCGAGTTCCACAACGCGACGCTCGACGACTACGTGCTCACGTCACAGCCCGCCGAGATCGCCTCGCTCGACGCGAGCGCCGCGTCGGGATGGCACCGCACCGGCCAGTTCTTCCTCGTCGACGGCGCGGGCGACGCGGGCGCCGTGACCATGTGCCGCTTCACGAGCGGGGCGAGCTTCGCGCCTTTGCAATCGCACTTCTATACGCCGTTCGCCGCCGAGTGCAGCGCGCTCGAGTCGGGCACGGTCTGGCAGTTCGAAGGCGACGTCCTCCCCGTGCGCCTCGCGAGCGCCGAGGGCGCGTGCGCGGCCGGGACGGTGCCGCTGTTTCGCCTCTTTCGCGGAGGCCCGGTCCCGCAGCCCAACCACCGCTTCACCGTCGACGTGGCGCTGGTCCGGGGCCTGTACGCGCAGGGCTGGACCCTCGAGGGCAACGGGCCCGACACCATCTTCGCGTGCGCGCGCGACGGTCCGCCCGCGGTCGCGGCGCGTTAGCCCCGGCACGGCACGGCGCGGGGGGCACGGCACAATAGCGTCATGGACCGCTACGCCGTCGTCGGCAATCCCGTTGCTCACTCGAAGTCGCCGCAGATCCACGAGGCGTTCGCGCGCGCCGCGGGCCAGGCCATGACGTACGAGCGCATCCTCGCGCCGATCGGTGGCTTCGCGGAGGTCGCGGCGACGTTCGCGCGCGAGGGCGGGCGAGGCCTCAACGTCACCGTGCCCTTCAAGCTCGACGCGCTCGCCATCGCGGCGCGCGCGAGCGAGAGGGCGCAGGCGGCGGGCGCCTGCAACACGCTCGTTCGCGAAGGCGACGCGTGGTTCGCCGACAACACGGACGGCGCGGGCATCGTGCGCGACCTCACCGCGAACCTCGGCGTCTCGCTCGCGGGCGCCGACGTCCTCGGCTCGGGCGGCGCCGCGCGCGGCATCCTGCTTCCGCTCTTCGCGCAGGGTCCGCGCTCGGTCACGCTGTCCAATCGAACGATGGCCAAGGCCCAAGCCCTGGTCGCGCGCTTCGGCTCTGCGGGCCCCTCGCGTCCGCGGCGCGCCGCGCTCGCGGGACGGCGCTTCGAAATAGTTGTCAACGCAACTAGTGCGGGGCTCAAGCAGGACGCGCCTTGGCCGTGGCCCGGCGGCATCTTCGCCGACGGCGCGTTCGCGTACGACATGATCTACGCCGACGCGCCCACGCCCTTCCTGCGCTGGGCGGACGGGCAGGGCGTCACGCGCCGCGCCGACGGCCTCGGCATGCTGATCGAGCAGGCCGCCGAGAGCTTCCTGCTGTGGCGCGGCGTGCGCCCGGATACGACGGGCGTGTTCTCGATGCTGAGGCGCTAGTGCTCTGTCCCGCAAGTACAGAGGCAAAGGGAGCGAATGGAATGCGGCGGCGCATTCCAGCGCGAACTCGCGGGCGCGCTTGCGGGACAGGACGACAGGGAGCGCGGTGATCGCGCGCGTCGTCGCCTGGACGCTCGCGGCGCTCGCGCTCGTCCTCGTCGCGATCAATCTCTGGTTCGCCGGGCACATCCTGTGGTGGCGCGACCATCCGGTGGGCGAGACGTCGTTCATGGCGTACCGCATGGACGAGCTCCGCGCGAAGTCGCCCAAGGCCGCGCTCAAGTACACGTGGGTGCCGTACGAGCGCATCTCGAATCACCTGAAGCGCGCGATGGTCGCCGCGGAGGACGCGAAGTTCGTCGATCACGAGGGCTTCGACTGGGAAGGCATCCAGCTCGCGCTCGAGAAGAACCAGAAGAAGGGACGCGTGGTGGCGGGCGGGTCGACGATCACGCAACAGCTCGCGAAGAACCTCTTCCTCACGCCCGCGCGAAGCTACCTTCGCAAGGCGGAGGAGGCGGTCATCACGGTGATGCTGGAAGCGTTCCTTTCCAAGCGGCGCATCCTCGAGATCTACCTCAACGTCATCGAGTGGGGCAACGGCGTCTTCGGCGCCGAGGCCGCGGCGCGCCAGTACTTCTCCGCGAGCGCGGCGCAGCTTTCCGCGGAGCAGGCCGCGCGCCTCGCGGCCATGGCGCCCAACCCCCGCTTCTACGAGCGCAACCAGGGCGCGCCCGGGCTCAACAGGAAGATCGGCATCATCCTCGCGCGCATGCCGTCGGCCGAGCTGCCGTAGCGCATCGCGAAAAAATGCACGTTGCGCCGCTCGATGCCGCACCTGCATCCCTCCGGGCGTTCGCGGAGGCCGTCGCAATGGCATGGCGGCGGCCGCGCACGTTAGAATGCGGGCCTCCCGCCCAAGCCTTTCCCTCGCGCCGTTGAGCCCAGCCCCGTCATGCCCGACACCGTCGAACCATCGGCCGGCGAGCGCCCCGAGTCCGGCGAGCGCGTGCAGGATGCGCTCGCCGACATCACGGCGCTGCTGCGCAAGCACCGGCTGGTCGAGGGCCTGGTCCACGACCAGCTCGAGCACGCGCCGGTAGCGGGCGGCGACCGCGGCGAGCTCGTCGAGAGCCTCGTCACCAAGCAGAACAAGGCGCAGCTCCAGCGCAAGCTCGACGGCCTCCACCCGGCCGACATCGCGTACGTCCTCGAGGCCCTCCCGCTCGACGAGCGCCTGTACATCTGGGAGCTCGTCAAGGCGGGACGCGACGGCGAGATCCTGCTCGAGGTCTCCGAGCCCGTCCGCGAGTCGCTCATCTCCTCGATGGACACCGAGGAGCTCGTCGCGGCCACCGAGACGCTCGACGCGGAGGAGATCGCCGAGCTCGCGCCCGACCTCCCGCAGGAGGTCATGGACGACGTCTTCTCGAGCCTGCCCGTCGACGAGCGCGAGCAGCTTCGCGCGGCCATGTCCTTCGAGGACGACATGGTCGGCGCGCTCATGGACTTCGAGGACCTGCAGGTGCGCCCCGACGTGACGCTCGAGGTCGTGCTGCGCTACCTCCGTCGCTTCGACCAGCTCCCCTCGCAGACCGACCAGCTCTTCGTCGTCGACCGCGACGAGAAGCTCCTCGGCGTGCTGCCCGTGAACAAGCTCATCGTGTCGAGCCTCGAGACGATGGTGGGCAGCGTCATGCAGGCGCCGGTCGTGACGCTGCTCCAGCACGAGAAGGCCGACGAGGCGGCATCCGCGTTCGAGCGCTACGACCTCGTGTCGGCGCCGGTCGTCGACACCAACGGCAAGCTCGTCGGCCGCGTGACGGTCGACGAGGTGCTCGACTTCGTGCGCGGCCGCGGCGAGGACGAGATGCTCGCGCAGGCCGGCTTGCGCGAGGAGGAGGACGTCTTCGCGTCGGTGTGGAAGTCGTTCCAGAACCGCTGGACGTGGCTCGCGATCAACCTCGGCACCGCGTTCGTCGCCTCGCGCGTGATAGGTGCGTTCGAGGGCAGCATCGAGAAGCTCGTCGCGCTGGCGGCGCTCATGCCCATCGTCGCGGGCATCGGTGGCAACTCGGGCAACCAGACCATCACCATGATCGTGCGCGCGGTGGCGCTCGGACAGGTCACGCGCGAGCACGCGAGATCGCTCATACGCAAGGAGATCCTGGTCGCGCTCGCCAACGGCCTCGTGTGGGGCGGCGTGATGGGGGTGGTCGCGATGCTCCTCTATCGCGACGTGGCCCTCGGCCTCGTCATGGTGCTCGCCATGACGCTCAACCTCGTGCTTGCCGCCTCGATGGGCGTGCTCATCCCCATGACGATGCTGAAGCTGAAGCGTGATCCCGCGATGGGCTCGTCGGTGATGATCACCGCGGTGACGGACTCGGGCGGCTTCTTCATTTTCCTGGGCCTCGCGACGCTGTTCCTCATTCACTCCTAGGCCGCGTGCAAAGGGCGCCGGGAGGATGGCGCCTGACCCGGTCCCGCGCCGCGCCGCATTCCGGCCGGAGCGGCGAACGCACGGCCAGGCGGCCTCCTCGGGAGCGGCCCGGCGAGCCGCGGCGGAATTTTGCGGACGCACGCGCTGTTTGCCGCCG
>JBGAIS010000271.1:0-3655 GCA_044225355.1 Casimicrobiaceae bacterium
GCCTTCAGGATCGCGTTGACGAGCTCGGTAGGCGTGAGCGCGTCGGCGGCGATGCCGAGCGCGGCCTTCACCTCGGGCGTGATCGCGATGGACTTGGCGCTTCGCGGATGTATGCCCCCGCCCGCCGAGACGAGCTTCGCGTCGTAGTCGGCCCACGACGAGCGCGGCAGCCGGAAGAGGCGCTCGCGCTCCGCGAAACTCGTCTTCGGATCGGGCGCGGGATCGAGGAACACGTGTCGGTGGTCGAACGCGGCGACGAGCCGGATGTGCGGCGACAGCAGCATGCCGTTGCCGAACACGTCTCCCGACATGTCGCCGATGCCCGCGACGGTGAAGTCGGTCGCCTGCGTGTTCACGCCCATCTCGCGGAAGTGCCGCTTGACGGACTCCCACGCGCCGCGCGCGGTGATGCCCATCGCCTTGTGGTCGTAGCCCGCGGATCCGCCCGACGCGAACGCGTCGTCGAGCCAGAAGCCGTACTCGGCGCTGATGCCGTTCGCGTAATCGGAGAACGTCGCGGTGCCCTTGTCGGCGGCGACGACGAGGTAAGGATCGTCGGCGTCGTGGCGCTTCACCTGCGGCGGCGGGACGATCTTGCCGGCCACGAGGTTGTCGGTGATGTCGAGAAGGCCGCGCAGGTAATCCTTGTAGCAGGCGACGCCCTCCTTCATGTACGCGTCGCGGTCGCTCATCGCGGGCGCTCGCTTCAGGACGAAGCCGCCCTTGCTGCCGACCGGGACGATGACCGTGTTCTTCACCATCTGCGCCTTGACGAGGCCCAGCACCTCGGTACGGAAGTCCTCCGGGCGGTCGGACCAGCGCAGGCCGCCGCGCGCCACGCGGCCGCCGCGCAGGTGAACGCCCTCGAAGCGCGTCGAGTAGACGAAGATCTCGAACATCGGCTTGGGCTCAGGCAGGCCGGGTACTTTCGACGGGTCGAACTTGAACGAGAGGAACGTGCGGCGCGCGCCCTTGTCGTCGCGCCGCCAGTAGTTGGTGCGGACGGTCGCGCGCAGGAGCGCCAGGTATTGCCGCAGCACGCGATCCTCGGAGAGGTTCTCGACGCCGTCGAGCGCGGCCTCGATGGCGCGCTCGTGCTCGGCGCTGCGCGCGCCCGCGCCCGCGCCGCCTTCGGGGTCGAACCTCGCCTTGAAGAGCTCGACGAGCATGCGAGCGATGGGCGCGTGCGCCGAGAGCGTCGACTCGATGAACGACTGCGACAGCGGAAAGCCGATCTGGCGCATGTACTTCGCGTACGCGCGCAGCACGACGATCTCCTCCGCGGGCAGGCGCGCACCGACGACGAGGCGATTGAAGTCGTCGCTCTCGACCTCGCCGCGGAAGATGCGCGCGAACGCGTCCTCGAACACCTCGTGCAGCGTCTCGACCTCCATGTCGGCGCCGGGCATCGCCGATTGGATGCCGAAGTCGTGCATCGCGATCGGCGGCCTTCCGTGCGGCGCGATGCGATGCGGGTGCTCGTCCTGGACCCGCACGCCCATGTGCTCGAGCATGGGCAGGCTGTCGGAGAGCGACACCGGACGTCCGAGATGCACGAGCTGGAAGCGCAGCGTCCCGGGCGCGGCCTCGAGCGGGCGATAGAGGCTCGTCGCGAACGGGCGCTCGTCCGTGAGCTTCGCCATCATCTCGATGTCGGGGACCGCGGCGCGCGCCGCGAACTCCTCGCGGTATCCCGCCGGGAACGCGTGGCCGAACTCGCGGAAGCGCTCGTTGCCCGCGCCCTCGCCCACGGTCTCGACCAGCGCGGCCTTGAGGTCGTCGGTCCACCGCCGCGCCGCGGCGACGAGGCGCGCCTCGACCTCCTTCACGTCGACGTCCGGAATGGCGCCGGGCGTGGTGCGCACCGTGATGTGGACGCGCGCGAGCACGGACTCCGACAGGCTCACGTTGAACTCCGAGCTCGCGCCGTTGAACGCCTGGATGAGGATCGCCTGCCACTTCTGGCGGAGGTCGGTCGAATAGTTCTCGCGCGGCGCGTAGATGATGCACGACACGAAGCGCTCGAACGGATCGCGGCGCACGAAGAGGCGGAAGCGCTGGCGGTCGTACAGGTGCAGGATGCCCATCGCGATGCGCAGGAGCTCGTCCTCGGATGTCTGGAAGAGCTCGTCGCGCGGGTAGGTCGCGAGGATGTTGAGCAGTGCCTTGCCCGCGTGGCTTCCCGCCGCGAGGCCCGCGCGGGCGACGACGTTGGCCACCTTGCGCCGGAGCAGCGGAATGTCGGCGGGGTTGGCGCTGTAGGCCGTCAACGTGAAGAGCCCGAGGAAGCGGTCCTCGCCGATCACGTTGCCGGACGCGTCGAAGCGCTTGACGCCGACATAGTCGAGATAGCCCGGCCGGTGGACCGTCGAACGCGACGTCGACTTCGTGATGACGAGGAGCTCGGGACGCCGCGCGTACGCGCGGATCTCGGCCGGCAGCGCGGCGAAGCTCGCGGCGACGTCCTTCGCTTCCTTCTCGCGCAGGATGCCGAGGCTCGACCCCGGGACCACGCGCAGGGCGTCCTGCCCATCGATCGTCGCGAGGTCGTGACGCCGGTATCCGAGGAACGTGAAGTGATTGTCGGCGAGCCACGTCAGGAACGCGCGGCCCTCGGCCAGCTCGTCCGAAGGCAACTGCGGCGGGTGCGCCTCGAGCTCGCCCACGATCGACAGGATCTTGTCCTGCATCGGCTTCCAGTCGCCCACCGTGACGCGCACGTCGGCGAGCACGCGCGCCAAGTCGCTCGCGAGCTCCTCGTGGCGGCCCGCGAAGCGATCGACCTCGACGTGGATGAACGATTCGCGCTCGCCTTTTCCTTCCGGCAGCGCGACGCCCGTCAGCGTGCCGTCTGCCGCGCGCGAGACCCCGATGATCGGGTGGATGATGAGGTGCAGCGAGAGCCCGGCGCGATTGACCTCCATCGAGACCGAGTCGACCAGGAAAGGCATGTCGTCGTTGACGATCTCGATGATCGTGTGCGTCGACTGCCAGCCGTGCTCCTCGATGGTGGGATTGAAGACGCGCACCTTAGCGCGGCCGGGCTCGCGCTTGCGGGCGAAGCCGTAATGCGAAAGCGCGGCGCCGTAGAGGTCGGCGACCTGGCGCTCCGCGAGGTCATCGGTGTCGACCTGGCCGTAGTACGCGCGGACGAACGACTCGAGCGTATCGCGCGACTCGGGGGCCACTTTTGCGCGCACCATCGCGGCGAGCTCGTCGAGCCTTTCCGCGCGACGATCCTGCTCCACCTTGCTGACCTTCATGTGATGTCCTCCTCGTGGCTGCCGCGGCGCCGTTCTTGTAGCACTATTATGTCGCGATTCGATGACGGCCGGACGTGCCGCCGTCCACGCTCACGGCGCCGGCACTCCGGCCTGCAGGTCGAGGGCGGCGGGCGCGAGGCCCGCGCGACGGCGCTCGTGCATGAGCGCGTACGCGGCCTCGAGGTGCGCGGCGATCCTCGCGGGATCGAAGAGCGCCGACGTGTCGCGGTTCCTCGCGAGGCGCGCGCGCAGCGACGCGAGGCGCGCGCGGTCGTTCGCGAGGTCGATCGCCGTGCGCTCGTACTCCGACGCGGAGTCGGCCACGAGCTCCGGCGCGCCGGCGGCTCGCACGAGGCTCGCACCCACGCGGCCGGCGAACGCGCGTCCTCGAA
>JBGAIS010000022.1:0-31650 GCA_044225355.1 Casimicrobiaceae bacterium
CACCGTGGCCACGAGGCGGCGCCCGAGTCCCGCGCGATGCAGCTCGGGGACGATGTAGAGCCCCGTGAGCTCGGAATCGAAGCCGTGCTTGGGCTCCGGCAGCATGAGGCCGGACACGAATCCGACTACCCGCGTGCCGACCTCCGCGACGAACGTGTTGGTGGTGTTGGGCGCCGCGGTGAGCACGCGGCTCCACAGCGCCGTGCTGTCCTCGACCGTCATCTTGTCGAGGTAGCTGTCGGGGATGAGCCCGCGGTACGTCGTGCGCCACGCGCCGACGCGCACGGTGGCGATGGCCTCGGCGTCGGCGGGGGTTGCGAGGCGGATGCGCGGCTCTTCGGTCACGCGGTCACGCGCTTCACGGCCGCCGCGACGTTGTCGACCGTGAATCCGAAGTGCTTGAAGAGGACCGGCGCGGGCGCCGATTCGCCGAACGTGTCGATGCCGACGATCGCGCCGCGAGGGTCGTCCTCGGCGCCGACGTAGCGGTGCCAGAACGACGTGACGCCGGCCTCGACCGCGACGCGCGGGACGCCCGCGGGCAGCACCGACGCGCGATACGCGGCGTCCTGCCGCTCGAACGCGCTGGTGCAGGGCATCGACACCACGCGCACCGAGATGCCTTCCCTGGCTAAGGCCTCGCGCGCGCCCGTGGCGAGCGCGACCTCGGAGCCCGTCGCGATGATCACGGCGCGCTTGCCGCCGGCGGCGGGGTCGAAATCGGCGAGCACGTAGCCGCCGCGCGCGATGGCGTCGACCGCGTCGGGCGTGCGCGTCATGAACGCGCAGTTCTGCCGCGTGAAGAGGAGGCACGAGGGGCCGTGCCGGCGCTCGATCGCCTGCGCCCACGCCACCGCCGACTCGACGGTGTCGCACGGGCGCCAGACGTCCATGCCGGGAATGAGGCGCAGGCTCGACGCGTGCTCGACCGACTGGTGCGTGGGGCCGTCCTCGCCGAGGCCGATCGAGTCGTGCGTGTACACGAAGATCGATCGCAGCTTCATGAGCGACGCCATGCGAAGGGCGTTGCGCGCGTAGTCGGAGAACGTGAGGAACGTGCCGACGTATGGAATGAAGCCCCCGTGCAGCGCGAGGCCGTTGGCGATGGCGCTCATGCCGAACTCGCGCACGCCGTAGTTCACGTAGTTGCCGAGCGTGCCGGCCGCGACGATCTTGGTGCCCGACCAGTTCGTGAAGACCGATCCCGTGAGGTCCGCGGATCCCCCGATCATCTCGGGCAGGAGCTTCGCGTAGGCCTCGATGGCTTGCTGGGAGGCCTTGCGCGTGGCGACGGTCTCGCCCTTGGCCGACTGCGCCGACGCGAACGCGGAGGCGTCCCCGGCGAACGCGGCGGGAAGGTCGCCCGCGATGCGGCGCAGGAATTCCGCCGCGCGCTCGGGATGCGCGGCGCGGTAGGCGGCGAGCTTCGCGTCCCACGCGCCCTCGAGGCCGGCACCACGCTCGCGCGCGCTCCAGCCCGCGTAGACGGCGTCGGGAATCTCGAACGGCGGCGAAGTCCACCCCAATGCCGCGCGCGCGCCGGCGATCTCTTTCTCGCCGAGGGCCGCGCCGTGCACGTGCTCGGTGCCGGCCTTGGTGGGCGCGCCCTTGCCGATGATGGTCTTGCAGCAGATGAGCGACGGCTTGTCGGTGACCGCGTGCGCGGCGGAGATGGCCGCGTCGACCGCACCGACGTCGTGGCCGTCGACGTGCGGCACCACGTGCCAGCCGTACGCCTCGAAGCGCGCCCGGGTGTCGTCGGTGAGCCAGCCCTGCACGTGGCCGTCGATGGAGATGCCGTTGTCGTCGTAGAACGCGACGAGCTTGCCGAGCTTCCACGTGCCTGCGAGCGACGCGGCCTCGTGCGAGATGCCCTCCATCATGCAGCCGTCGCCCATGAACACGTACGTGTGGTGATCGACGATGGCGTGCCCGGGCTCGTTGAACTCGCGTGCAAGGAGCGATTCCGCGAGCGCCATGCCCACCGCATTCGCGAAGCCCTGCCCGAGCGGGCCCGTGGTGGTCTCGACACCCGGCGTGACGCCGACTTCCGGATGGCCGGGTGTCTTCGAATGCAGCTGCCGGAAATTGCGGATCTCCGACATGGGAAGGTCGTAGCCCGACAGGTGAAGGAGCGCGTACTGCAACATCGAGCCGTGGCCGTTGGAGAGCACGAAGCGGTCGCGATCGGGCCAGTGCGGATTGCCGGGGTTGTGGCGCAGGTGGCGGTTCCACAGCGCGACGGCGATCTCGGCCATGCCCATCGGCATGCCCGGATGACCCGACTTCGCGCCCTCCACGGCGTCCATCGCGAGGGCGCGCGCGAGCGGTATCGGTGGCGCGGGGGGCCGAGGCAGGAGTCATGTCGGAAAGGGCGCGGAAGAAGGCGTTGGCGTAAGGTGCGCTGGCGAAGGTGCAGCAGGATCGGGCCGCTCCGGAGACGGGATGCGCGGCTCGGGTTGTAGGACAAAGCGCTGAATTATCGCTTCGGCAGTACCAGTAATAATTTTCATCGTACCCCGCGCTGATTCGACTGCGATTTCACAGTGCGCTTCGCTGCGTTGCAGGGGATATTTTCAGAAGTCGGAAGAAAGGCACGAGGCACGCGGTTTGGAAGGCATTCATCTCCTGGGCGAATGGTACGGCTGTCCCGCGGACACGCCGGAATTCACTCGCGCCGACGCGCTTCGCGATCTTTGCGTCAATCTGGCGCGCGCCGCCGGTCTCACGGTCGTCGGCGAGCGCTTACCAGTTCGAGCCGCAAGGCGTCACGGGCACGGTGCTGCTCGCTGAGTCGCACATCGCCATCCACACGTGGCCCGAGTCGGGCTTCGTGACGGTCGACGTCTACGTGTGCAACTTCACGACTGACAACACCGCGAAGGCCGAGCACGTGTTCCGCGACCTCACCGCCGCGCTGCGTCCGTCGCGGACGCGCTACCAGGCCATCCATCGCGGCGGGCGCAATGCCTGAGCGCCGCGGGGACGACGTCCCGCCCGCCGGGTATATCGCCCCGGGCGCGATGACGGAGTTCCTGACGGACGACTGGGGTTTCTTCGTTCGCACGGCGCGGCAGTACGAGCGCTTCACCTCCCCGTTCCAGACGGTCGAGGTGCACGACACCGTGCCCTTCGGCAAGCTCTTCCGCCTCGACGGCTGCTTCATGACGTCCGAGAGGGACGAGTTCTTCTATCACGAGAATCTCGTTCACGTCGCGGCGGTGACGCACCCGCACCCCGAGCGCGCGCTCATCGTCGGCGGCGGCGATGGCGGCTCGGCCGAGGAGATCCTCAAGCACCCGTCGATCAAGTCGGTCACCCTCGGCGGCGATCGACCTCCTGCGGTCGGCATCTCGGCGCCTCAAGGCCGCACCGCGGCGCGCTCGACGACCCCCGCCTCACGCTGCGCATCGAGGACGGCTTCGCGTACGTGCGCAACTCCACCGAGCACTTCGACCTCGTCGTGCTCGACCTCACCGACCCCGGCGGCCCGTCGAAGCCCCTGTACGCTCGAGTCTCTATCGCGCGTGCGCGGCGCACCTCACGCCGATGGGCGCGATGACGCTCCACATCGGGAGCCCCATCGCGCACCCGGAGCGCATTCGCTCGACGCTCGCGAGCCTGCGCTCGGCGTTCGCCAACGTCTCGCCGTACCTCGTGTCCGTGCCGCTTTACGGCGGCCTGTGGATGATGGCGTGCTGCTCGTCGTCGCTCCACCCGGGCGGCATGACGCCCCGCGAGGTCGAGCTCCGCATCGCGCAGCGCGGGCTCACCCACCTGCAGTACTACAACGGCGACATGCATCGGGCAGGGTTTGCGCTGCCGAATTTCGTCCGCGCGCTCGTCGCCCGAGGACCACGGTGCTGCGGGTCGCGGGGGCTTCCGCTCCCGGCGTCTTCCGTCCCCGGCAGCGCCTTCGTCGCGTCCCGTCGCAACCCGTCCCGCCGCGCGCGCCGTTCGTCTGCCGGCCCGCGAGCCTGTCGTTCGGGGAGCCTCGTCGCGCGTTGATGGCGTCATGTGGCGGGCACGGACCCAGCGGGCTGCGCGGCTTGAACCGCGCCGTGACGCTCCCCAACTTTCAAATCGCAGGGCTGGCGAATCCGGCGGGCGGGAGCGAATCGGGGGCCCGCTCGTCGCGTAAGGGAAGGGATATGATTGCCACGCACGAGCTTTTCGAGAGCATGAAGGGCGCCGAGTTCGTGGTCGTCGACGGCGTGCTGTTCGAGGCGGGCTACGTCCGCGTGCCCGACGAGTTCACCGTCGCGGACGACGTCGTGCTCGAGGCGCGCCACGGCGACACCGAGATCGACATGACGCGCGAGGAGCTCGAGGACGCCGCGTTGCTGGGCGAGGGCGTCTTCCGCTCGAAGAGCGGCTCGCTCGTTCGGTTCCTGTCGAGCGCCGTCGTGCATTGAGGAGGGCGGGGGTCGATTGGCTTCTTCCGCCGACCGTCCGCCGTAGCGTGGAAAATAAGTCGACTCCGACCCTACTTAATTTATGATGGCGCGCCATGCCACGACGCCCTCGCAAGTCGTCCGCGTGCGTCACCCTTGTCCTGATCGGCGCCGCGGCGCTCACGGGTTGCGGCGACTCGCCGCCCAGCCGGCGCGCGTCGTACGCGACCAAGGAAGCCTGCCTCGCCGACTGGGGCGACCCGAAGGAATGCGAGGAGCGCACCACCGGCGGCTCCGCACACTACTGGGGGCCTTCGACGTCGACCTGGCACTCGTACAGCAGCGGCCGGAGCAGCAGTAGCAGCCGCTCCGGGACCTCGACCTCCCGCTCGAGCAGCAGCAGCACGTCGCGCGGCGGCTTCGGCTCGCACGGGTCGTCGTCGGCATCATGATCCGCGATCACGTGGCGCCGCGGGCCAACTGGCGCGAGGACTGCGAGGAGATCGGCTTCTCTTATCACTCGATCGACGGCACGTATTGGGACGAGTCGCGCTGCTATCGCTTCACGGCCGACGAGATCGACACGCTCGAGGCCGCGACCGCCGAGCTGCACGCGCGATGCCTCGACGCGGCCGAGCACGTCGTCTCGCGCAACCGCATGGACGAGCTCGCGATACCGCAGGCATGGCGCGAGCGCGTCGCGCGCTCGTGGCGATCGAAGGAGCTGTCGCTCATGGGCCGCTTCGACCTGGCGTTCGACGGCAGCGGCCCGCCCAAGCTCCTCGAGTACAACGCCGACACGCCCACCGCGCTCCTCGAGGCGTCGCGGCGCGCAGTGGCGCTGGCTCGAGCAGAAGATCCGGCCCGCGAATCCGGACGCCGACCAGTTCAACTCGCTGCACGAGAAGCTGATCCAGAGCTTCCGCGCGTTCGCGGTCACGTGGTCGGAGGGCACGGGCACTTCACGTGCGCGGCGGACAGCGAGGAGGACTGCGGCAACCTCGACTACCTGCGGGACGTCGCGACGCAGGGTGGCGTGCAGGCGCGCTTCGTCGCCATCGATCGGATCGGCTGGAACGCGAGCGCCGGCGCGTTCGTCGACGAGGACAACGAGGAGATCCGCATCCTCTGCAAGCTCTACCCGTGGGAGTGGATGGCCGACGAGGCGTTCGGCCCCAACCTCCTGCGCTCGAGCCTGCGCGTCATCGAGCCTGCGTGGAAGATGCTGCTGTCGAACAAGGCGATCCTCCCGATCCTCTGGGAGCTCTTCCCGGATCATCCGAACCTCCTCCCCGCGTTCCGCGAGCCGGGCCGCGCCGGCCCCGACTTCGTGAAAAAGCCGCTCCTCTCCCGCGAGGGCGCCAACGTCACGCTGCACAAGGACGGCGCCACGCTCGAGTCCGGCGGCGAGTACGGCGAGGAAGGTTTCGTCTACCAGGCTTACGCGCCCATCCCGCGCTTCGGGGCCGACTACGTCACCGTCGGCTCGTGGATCGTCGGCGACGAGCCCGCGGGCATCGGCCTTCGCGAGGACGAGAGCCCCATCACCCGCAACACGAGCCGCTTCGTGCCCCATTACTTCATCTGACAGGCCTACCCCATGACGCTCACCGAATCGCTCGCCGGCTTGCCTGCCTTCCTCACGTACTTCTCCCTCTCGCTCGCGCTGCTCGTGGTGTTCCTCGCGGTGTACCTCTTCGTGACGCCGTACAACGAGCTCCAGCTCATCCGCCAGGGCAACGTCGCGGCCGCGCTCTCGCTCGCGGGCGCCGTCGTGGGCTTCGTGCTGCCGCTCGCCCGCGCGGTGACGCAAAGCGTCTCGCCGCTCGACCTGGTCGCGTGGGGCGTGGTCGCGCTCGTGGTGCAGGTGGTCGTGTTCTTCCTCGTCGGCAAGCTCGTCCCGCGCTTCGCGGAAGCGGTCCGTGACGGGCGCGTGGCGGCCGCCACGCTGCTCGCGGCGCTCGCCGTGGGCGTCGGCCTCCTCAACGCGGCATCGATGACCACCTGAAAGTCGCGGGCGCCGGCGCCCCCGTCCCTTTAAGTCTTGACGCTACACTCATATGCGCATATGCTCATATGAGGATGAAGAAGCCGGCCGCCTCTTCCGTAGCCACTCCCGCCACCGCTCGCGCCGCCATGGGCGCCGACCGCGGCGGCGCGCGCGCGGCCTCCTCGCGCAAGTCGACCTCCGCAACGGCCGCGGCCGACGACGAGCTCGACCGCGTGTTCGCGGTGGTCGCGTTGCCTTCGGCTTTCCCGTCGAGCTCACCCGCCTCAAGATCCTGCACACCATCTGGTAGACGAGCATCGGTGTCCGACATCGTGGCCGCCACCGGAGCCACGTAGACCAACGTCTCGCGCCATTTCTCGTCGGCTGCAGGCCGACGTCGTGAGCCGCCGGCGCGAGGGCAGCGCGGTGTACTACCGCGTCGCCAACCCCGAATTCGTGGAGGTCTGCCGCACCGTGTGCGTGCAGATCGCAAGCCGCATCGAAGCGCCATAGAAGCCAAGTCGACTTGCTCCAGTTCGCCGCAGCACCAGTCGCAGCAGCACCGAGGAGGAAAGATGCCGGGACGCGTACGCCCCGCGCCGGAGAATCACCTGTCGGCCCCGCCCAACGCGACGTGTCGCGGGCTGCTGCGCGGCGTCGCGGCGCTCGGCGGCGGCGCGCTGGCGATCGGCGCGGCGCGCGCGGACGACCTTCCGCGCAACCTGCCGCCCAACGCCGGCGCGGGCCGCACGCTCGGCGCCGGCATCCCCGCAATACCTACGGCGTCCTGGCCCCAGTACGAGGCAGAACGCGTAGCGGCGCAGAGTCCGGCCCCACGCGCACGCGCGTCGTCGGTCGCGAAAACGACGCCGCTGCAGAGCCTCTTCGGCATCGTCACGCCGTCGGGGCTGCACTTCGAGCGCCACCACGCGGGCATGCCGGACATCGATCCGCACCAGCATCGCCTCATGATCCACGGGCTCGTCGCGAATCCGCGCGTGTACACGATGGAGGACATCGTGCGCTTCCTGCTCGTACGCGCGTGCATTTCACTGAATGCGGCGCCAACACCGGCATGGAATGGGGCAACGTCGCGTCATGTCCAGTACACGCACGGCATGCTCTCGTGCAGCGAGTGGACGGGCGTGCTCCTGTCGACGCTGCTCGAGGAAGCCGGGATCGATCGCAGGAAGGCGAAGTTCGTCCTCGCGGAGGGCGCCGACGGCGCGTCGCTCACGCGCACCATCCCGCTGTCGATGGCGCTCGACGACGCTATCGTCTGCTACGGCCAGAACGGCGAGATGATCCGCCCCGAGCAGGGCTTCCCGCTGCGCCTCCTCGTCCCCGGCGTGCAGGGCGTCTCGAGCGTGAAGTGGCTGCGGCGCATCAAGGTGGGCGACGAGCCCTGGTACACCCGCGAGGAGTCGCTCCACTACGTCGACCTCATGCCGGGCGGCGTCCACCGGCAGTTCACGTGGATCCAGGCAGGAAGAGCGTGATCACGTCGCCGTCGGGCGGGCAGGTATTGCTCGACCGCGGCTATCACGAGATCACGTAAATAGCGTGGTCCGGTCGCGGCAAGATCCGGCGCGTCGACGGTTCCACACCGACGGCGGCCGCAACTGGCGCACCGCGCGGCTGCAGGAGCCCGTGATGTCGAAGGCGCTCACGCGCTTCCGCCTCGACTGGTCGTGGGACGGCGGCCCCGCGCTCCTGCAATCGCGAGCCATGGACGACACGGGCTGCGTGCAGCCGTCGATCCGGCAGCTGCGCGAAGTGCGCGGGTCCCGCTCGATCTATCACAACAACGCGATCCAGACCTGGCGCGTGGACGGCACGGAGGAGGGTCTCCAATGTCCAGGTCCTTCAGTCGATGCGCGCCCTGCGCTGGTCGCGGCTCGCGGCATCGCGGAAAACGGCGGGCCACCGCCGCTGGTAGGCGCATGGCCGGCACGCCGGCGACGCCGCAGGAGATCGCGGGGTGGAACATCGACGTGCGTCCCGACGGGCAAGGGCTCGCCGGCGGCCGCAGCCTGGCCGAGCAAGGGCAGGCGATCTACGACGAGAAATGCGCGAGCTGCCACTGCGCTTCGGCGAGTCGAACAGCTACCTGCAGCTCGCGGGCGGCGTGGGCTCGCTCGGCACGGACCAGCCAGACGCGCACCACCGGCAGCAAGCTCGAGTACGCCACCACGCTCTGGGACTACATCAACCGCGCGATGCCCTTCAACGCGCCGCAGACGCTCAAGCCCGACGAGGTGTACGCGCTGACGGCGTACGTGCTCAACCTGAACGACATCGTTCCCGCGGACGCCGTGCTCGACCAGGATTCGCTGCCGAAGCTCGTCATGCCCAACCGGAACGGCTTCACGACAAAGCACGGCTTCATGGCGCGCGACGGCAAGCCCGACACCCACAACACCGCGCATGAAAGACCGCGGCAAGGATGCGGCCGTCGTCGGAGCTTCCGGACTACGCGCGCACCCAGCACGGCGACCTGTTCGCGCAGGGTGCCGGTGGGAAGCGGCGCTCGCACGGACCTCGCCAGGGCCAGCGCCGCCGGCCGCGGCCACGGCGGCGAAGGTTTCTCGACCCTGCCGGCGTCGGCCTGCACCGCATGCCACGGCGTGAGCGAGAAGATCGTGGGTCCCGGCTTCCGGGAGATCGCGGCGCGATACGCGGGCGACGGCGGGGCGGAGGCGAGGCTCGCGGCCAAGGTCAAGTCGGGCGGCTCGGGCGCCTGGGGAACGACACCCATGCCGCCGCAGCCGCAGGTGAAGGACGCCGACGCGAGGGCGCTCGTGCAATGGATCCTCGCGGGAGCGAAGTAGCGCTGCGCGGGCGAGGCACAAGGGTAGAGGCTCCGGTTTGGTGATTCCCCGGGGCGAGGCGGTAGAATCGCAGGGTCAAGGAGGGTGGACGCACCATGAACATTCAACGCAGGGAAGCATTGCGGCAAGGCGGCGGTATCTCGTTGCTCGCGCTGGTCGCGGCGGCGGGCTGGCTCAAGCCGGGCGAGGCGCGGGCCGCCGACGCCTGGAACAAGGCCGCCTTCGAGACGAACACGATGGACGCGACGGTGAAGGCCCTGGGCGGCAGCGCGCCGGCGCAGAGCAAGGACATCGTCTTCTTCCAGACGCCCGACATCGCGGAGAACGGCGCGGTGGTGCCCATCGGCATCACGAGCAACATCCCCAAGACGGAGTCGATCGCGATCCTCGTCGAGAAGAATCCGAACATGCTGGCCGCGACGTTCGACATTCCCGCGGGAACCGAGCCCTCGCTGTCGACGCGCATCAAGATGGGCCAGAGCTCGAACGTGTACGCGCTCGTGAAGGCCGACGGCAAGTTTTACGTCACGAGCAAGGAAATCAAGGTCACCCTTGGCGGGTGTGGAGGCTGACATGGCAGATCCGATGCGCATTCGCGCCAACGTCACCGGCGACACCACCGAGGTGAAGGTCCTCATGAGCCACGAGATGGAGACCGGCCAGCGCAAGGACGCGCAAGGCAAGGTCATCCCGGCGTGGCACATCCAGAACGTCACGGCCACGTGGAACGGCAAGACGGTGCTGACGGCCCAGTGGGGCCCCGCCGTGGCCAAGAACCCCTTCCTGTCGTTCAAGTTCAAGGGCGGCGCCAAGGGCGACAAGGTCGCGATCACGTGGACGGACAACCGCGGCGACAAGAGAACCGACGAAGCCACGATCGCGTAGCACGCAGTACCGGAGGAGGAAGACCATGAGCACATCGCTCGGGCGCCATGCCGCCCGCCTGGGACTCGTCGCGTCCGCAGCCGCGCTCGTCGCGGCCGCGGGCGTCGCGCAGACGAACACCGTCGACGAGATCGCGAAGTACCGCGCCGCGCTGCAGGACGGCAATCCCGCGGAGCTGTGGGAGGTGCGGGGCGAGGACCTGTGGAAGCAGGCCCGCGGGCCCGCGAAGGTGTCCCTCGAGAAGTGCGACCTCGGCCTCGGCGCCGGCGTGGTGAAGGGGGCGTACGCGCAGCTTCCGCGCTACTTCGCGGACACCGACCGCGTGATGGACCTCGAGTCGCGCCTCGTGTACTGCATGGTGAAGCTGCAGGGCTTCTCGGACGCCGACGCGCTCAAGAACGTCTTCGGCGCGGGCAACGACCGCAAGTCGGACATGGAGGCGATCGTCGCCTACGTGACCTCCGAGTCGCGCGGCGTCAAGATGAACGTCCCGCAGTCGCACCCGAAGGAGCGCGAGGCCTACGCGCTCGGCGAGAAGATGTTCTACTTCCGCGGCGGCTCGCACGATTTCGCGTGCGCGACCTGCCACGGCGAGGACGGCAAGCGCATCCGCCTGCAGGATCTCCCCAACCTCACGAGCAAGGCCGGTGCGCAGAAGGCGTACACGACGTGGCCGGCCTATCGCGTGTCGCAGGGCGAGCTGCGCACGTTCCAGTGGCGTCTCAACGATTGCTTCCGCCAGCAGCGCTTCCCGGAGCTCGTGTTCGGCTCCGAGGCGTCGATCGATCTCACGACATTCCTGGCGGTCAACGCCAACGGCGCGCCGTACGACGCGCCGGCCATCAAGCGCTGATCCGCGGAGGACGACATGAAGAAGATCACCCTTGCATGGGTCGTCGCGGCGGGTGCTGCGGCGGTCATGGTGGGCTGCGCCACGGCGCCGTCGAGCTCCGAGACGAGCGCCAAGGCGGCGCAGGTCCTGAAGGCATCGTTCAAGGCGCGCGGTCAGGCGGGACTCGATCGCCTCGACCAGGACGAGACGCAGAAGCTCTGCACCGAGTACGGCACCAAGGCGCCGCCCAAGGACGTCGCGGAGAAGATCGAGAAGCTCAACCTCGCGATGATCAAGTGGCCCGCCGACGGCAAGTACTCGGGCGACTGGAAGAACGGCGAGAAGATCGCGCAGGAAGGCCGCGGGATGCAGTACTCCGACGACCCGAAGGGGCCGGTCGGAGGCAACTGCTACGCATGCCACCAGCTCACGCCGCAGGAGGTCTCGTACGGCACGATCGGGCCGCCGCTGTACCAGTTCGGCAAGGTGCGCGGCTACACCGATGCGACCCGCAAGTACGCGTACGGCAAGATCTACAACGCCGAGGCCTACAACGCGTGCTCCAACATGCCGCGCTTCGGGCAGATGCACATCCTGTCGGAAGCGCAGGTCAAGGACCTGGTGGCGCTCCTCACCGACCCCGAGTCCCCCGTCAACAAGTAGCTCTTCGAAGATGGAGGCGGGCCGGTGGTGCCGGCCCGGCCATTCGCCGTGAATCGCCGAGAATTCTTGGGAGCCCTCGCGGCGGCCGCCGCAGCGGGCGTGCCCGTCGCCGCCGCCGCGCAGGACTACGCCGCGGGCGCCGCGTACTACGAGTCGCTCAAGCCGTTCGGCAACGTGAGCCTCCTGCACCTGACCGACTGCCACGCGCAGCTCGCACCGCTGTACTTCCGCGAGCCGAGCGTCAACCTGGGCGTGGGCGCGGCGGTGGGCCAGCCGCCGCACCTCGTCGGCGAGTTCCTCCTCAAGCACTTCGGCATCGCGCCCGGCACGCGCGACGCGCATGCGTTCACGTACCTCGACTTCGAAGCCGCGGCGAGGACGTTCGGGACGATGGGCGGCTTCGCGCACCTCGCGACGCTCGTGCGGCTCCTCAAGGCCATCCGGCCCGGCGCGCTGCTGCTCGACGGCGGCGACACGTGGCAGGGGTCGGCGACGTCGCTATGGACTCGCGGCCAGGACATGGTCGACGCGCAGAAGCGCCTGGGCGTCGACGTGATGACGGGCCACTGGGAGTTCACGTACGGCGCCGCGCGCGTGAAGGAGGTCGTCGACAAGGACTTCGCGGGCAAGATCGACTTCGTGGCGCAGAACGTGAAGACCGCCGACTTCGGCGACCCGGTGTTCAAGCCGTACGTGATCCGCGAGATCAACGGCGTCCCGGTGGCCATCGTCGGCCAGGCGTTCCCGTACACGCCCATCGCGAACCCGCGCTATTTCGTTTCCGAGTGGACCTTCGGCATCCAGGAAGAGGAGATGCAGAAGGCCGTCGACGAGGCCCGCGCGAAAGGCGCGAAGGTCGTCGTGGTGCTCTCGCACAACGGCATGGACGTCGACTTGAAGATGGCGTCGCGCGTGACGGGCATCGACGCGATCATGGGCGGGCACACGCACGACGCCGTGCCGCAGCCCACCATCGTCTCCAACCGCGGCGGCAAGACGCTCGTGACCAACGCGGGCAGCAACGGCAAGTACCTTTCCGTGCTCGACCTCGACGTGAAGGGCGGCAAGGTCCAGGACTTCCGCTACCGGCTCGTACCCGTGTTCAGCAATCTCCTGCCGCCCGATCCCGCGATGTCGGCGTACATCGCGGGCGTGCGCGCGCCCTTCGCTGCGAAGCTCGACGAGAAGCTCGCGACCACGGAGGCGCTCCTGTATCGCCGCGGCAACTTCAACGGCACGTTCGACCAGCTCATCGTCGATGCGCTCATGGCGGAGAAGGGCGCGCCGATCGCGTTCTCGCCCGGCTTCCGCTGGGGCACGTCGCTGCTCGCGGGGCAGGCGATCACGATGGAGCATCTCATGGACCAGACGGCGATCACGTACCCGTACGTCACCGTCAACGAGATGAGCGGCGAGATGATCAAGACCGTCCTCGAGGACGTCGCGGACAATCTCTTCAACCCCGACCCGTACTACCAGCAGGGCGGCGACATGGTGCGCGTGGGCGGGCTTCGGTACACGATCGACCCGCGCGCCACGATGGGCGGGCGCATCACGCGCATGGAGCTGGGCGGCAAGGCGATCGAGCCCACGAAGACCTACAAGGTCGTGGGCTGGGCGCCGGTGTCGGAAGAGGCGAAGGCCGCGGGCGGCGAGCCCGTGTGGGACGTCTGCGCGCGCTACCTGCGCGCTCAGAAGACGATCGCGCCGCGCAAGGTCAACGTGCCCATCGTCGAAGGCATGGCCGGCAATCCCGGCATGGCGCCCGGCACCGTATAGCCAAGGCCGTCGAGTTCCCCGCGCAACCGCGTACCGCGGAATGGGGTCAGACCACCTCGTACCGCGGAAATGGGGTCAGACCACCTTACAGGCCTGGCACCATTTCGCGCGTATCGCCGCGCTGCTGGAAGCTATTGAATTGCCGAAAGAAATAATGGGGTCAGACCCCATTACACGTCGCGCCCCGCGGAAATGGGGTCAGACCCCATTACAGGCCTGGCACCATTTCGTCGTCCGACGCTACCGCTTCCGCAACTCGTCGATCGGCCGCTCGAGGATCGCCTCGACCTCCGCGCTGTCCCGCTTCAGCGCGTCGAACTCCGCCTCGAGCGACTCGACCGATCGCTTGCTCGTTCGCGAGAGGAACCTCGCGAGCCCGGGCGAGAGGTCCCGCTGCTTCGTGAAGGCGACGAGGCCCGCCATGCTCGCGTCGCAGAGCGCGCGCAGCGCGACGAACGTGCCGACGAGTCCCCACGCCGAATTCGTGACGGCCATGACGAGGAAGCCGAATATGAGCCCCAACTGCGTGACGAGCACGCGCAACTGGACCTGGCCCACGTTGCGGCCGAGCTCCGCGAACGACCATCCCGATAGGCGCGGCAGGTCCCACAGGAGGAACACGCCCTGCACGAACACGGCGTAGAAGAACGCGAGGCGCGCGCCCTCGAGCGTGACGGGGCCGCCCACGTCGAACAGGAACACGAGCAGCAGCACGAAGATGCCGTGCGCGACGGTGAAGACCACCGTGATGGTGAGGAAGCCCTTGAGGAAGTCGTTCTGCTCGCCCAGAGCGCGCCGCACGCTCGCGGCCGTCGAGTCCTTGTGCGACAAGACCGAGCACGCGACGTAGTGCCCCGCCTTGGCGGTCGCGCGACGGTGGAGGACGATGCGGATCGCCCCCGTGATCACCATGAGCACGGTCTCGAACCAGTACAGGAGCAGGAGCACGCCCGGCGACTGCCCGCTCATGATGACGCCCACGAGCGGGATGCCGTTCATGAAGAGCGCATACAGCAGCGCTACCAGGAAGACCATCGCGCCCTCCCGCGCGTGGCGTGAATGCCAGGGACGACCCCGTTACCGCAAGGTCACCCGCGCGAACTTGCGCTTGCCCGCCTGCACGATCACGGTGGCGCCGGACCGCAGCGTAAGGCCCTTGTCCGCGACGACGCTGCCGTCCACCTTGAGGCCGCGCTGCGCGATGAGGCGCAGCGCCTCCGACGTGGACTCGACGACGCCGGCCTGCTTCGCGAGCTGCGCGATCGCGATGCCGGACTCGCCCGCCGCCACCGCGATCTCCGGCATGTCCTCGGGCATGGCGCCGTCGCGGAAGCGCGACTCGAACTCCGCAAGCGAGGCGTCGGCGTCGGCGCGCGAGTGAAAACGCGCGACGATCTCCTGCGCGAGCATCACCTTGGCGTCGCGCGGGTTGCGGCCCGCATCGCACTCGCGGCGCAGCGAGCCGATCTCGTCCATCGTGCGGAACGAGAGGAGCTCGTAGTACCGCCACATGAGCGTGTCGGAGATCGACATGAGCTTGCCGAACATCGACGACGGGCTCTCCGTGATGCCGATGTAGTTGCCCTTCGACTTCGACATCTTGTCGACGCCGTCGAGGCCCTCGAGCAGCGGCATCGTCAGGATGCACTGCGGCTCCTGCCCGTAGTCGCGCTGCAGCTCGCGGCCCACGAGCAGGTTGAACTTCTGGTCGGTGCCGCCCAGCTCGATGTCCGACTTGAGCGCGACCGAGTCGTAGCCCTGCATGAGCGGGTAGAGGAACTCGTGGATCGCGATGGGCTGCTGGCTGTCGAAGCGCTTGCGGAAGTCGTCGCGCTCGAGCATGCGCGCCACGGTGTACTTCGCGGCGAGCTTGATCATTCCGGCGGCGCCCAGCGGCTCGCTCCACTCGGAGTTGTAGCGGATCTCGGTGCGCGCGTCGTCGAGCACCTTGGTGGCCTGCGCGTGGTAGGTGCGCGCGTTGGCCTCGATCTCGTCGCGCGACAGCGGCGGCCGCATGTCGTTGCGCCCGGAGGGATCGCCGATCATCGTGGTGAAGTCGCCGATGAGGAAGATGACCTGGTGCCCCAGGTCCTGCATCTGGCGCATCTTGTTCAGGACCACCGTATGCCCGAGGTGGATGTCGGGGGCGGTGGGGTCGAGGCCCAGCTTGATGCGCAGCGGCGTGCCCCGTGCCAGCTTGCGCGCGGCCTCGGCTTCCACCAGGAGCTCGTCCGCGCCGCGCTTCATGACGGCGAGCTGGCGCTCCACCTCGGCTTGCGGCAGGGCGGACGGCGAGGGGACGAGCTGGGCAGGGGGCATGGAGTGCGACTTTCGGGTGCGCAAGGCGCTCGGTCTTTGTATTCGGGTGCGCAACGCGCTCGGTCTTTGTAAAATCGCGCTCGGTCTTTGATAGAATCGCCTTCCGGTTCAGGAAGTCGAAGTCGCCCAAGACGTTGCCCGCGAGCAAGCCTCCCATTTTAGCGCAAACGCGTTCCGCTCCCCGACGGGACGGCGGGCTGTGCGTGCGCTCGCGGCCCACCGCCTGGCAGTTCGCGGCACTCGCGGTCATGGGCCTGTCGGCGGTCGCGGCCTTCGGCACGGCGCCCGACACGGTGCTCGATACCGTGCCCACGCGCCTCGTCGAGCGCGCGCTCCCGATGCCCGAGATCAAGGCCGACGAGGACTCCGCCGTCTACTGGCGCGAGGAGCGCGTCCAGCGCGGCGATACCATCGGCGCCTTGCTCGCGCGCGCCGGCGTCGACGACCCCGACGCCATGCATTTCCTGCGCAGCGACCCGTCCGCGCGGCCCATCTACCAGCTTCGCCCCGGGCGCCCCGTCCGCGTCGCGGTGGACGAGGAGGGGGACCTCGTCGCCATCCGCTTCCTCACGAGCTCCGGCGACCAGCTCGCCATCCAGCGCGTGGGCGACGGCTTCCGCGCCACGCAAGCGGCGCCGGTCGAGGAGGTGCGCACCATGCTGCGCTCCGGCGAGATCGTCTCGTCGCTCTTCGCTGCGGCCGACACGGCCGGCATCCCGGACCCGGTGATCGTCTCGCTCGCGGACGTGTTCGCGGGCGAGATCGACTTCTATCACGACCTCCGCCGTGGCGATCGCTTCACCGTCGTGTACGAGGCGCGCTACGTCGACGGCGAGCCCTCCGGCACCGGCCGCATCATCGCGGCCGAGTTCCACAACCGCGGCACGCCGCATCGCGCGTTCTGGTGGCGCGACGCCGACGGCAAGGGTGGCTACTACAGCGACATCGGCCGCAACTCGCGCGCCGCGTTCCTGCGATCGCCCATGGAGCTCACGCGCATCACGTCCGGCTTCACCATGGCGCGCTTCCATCCCATCATGCGCGACTGGCGCGAGCATAAGGGCATCGACTACGCGGCGCCCACCGGCACGCCGGTGCGCGTGACGGCCGACGGCGTGGTGGCCTTCGTGGGCTGGCAGAACGGCTACGGCAACGTCATCTTCGTTCGCCACGAGGGGAAGTACTCCACGGTGTACGGGCACCTGTCCAGGTTCGCGACGAGCCTCAAGGCCGGGGACAAGGTGTCGCAGGGCGACACGATCGGCTTCGTGGGCATGACGGGCTGGGCCACCGGCCCGCACCTGCACTACGAGTTCCGCGTCGCCGACCAGCCGCGCGATCCCATGTCGGCCGAGATCCCGACGGCCTCGCCGCTGACCGCCGAGCGCCTGCCCGCGTTCAAGGAAGCCATCGCGCCGCTCGCCGAGTCGCTGGCGCTCGCACGCTCGCTTCCGAGCTCCGTCCTCGCGTCCGTCGACTGACGCTCCCCTCGTGGGGACGAATCTCTTCGCCGGGGTGATGTCCGGCACGAGCCTCGACGGCATCGACGCGGTCCTCGCCGACTTTTCCCCCGGCCCGCGTCCCTGCGTCCTCGTCGCGTCGACGCATATCGCCTTCCCGAGCGAGCTTCGCCGCGAGCTCCTCGCCCTGCAGGCGAGCGGCCCCGACGAGATCGTCCGCGCCGCGCGCGCCGCCAATGCGCTCGCGGACCTCTACGCCCATGCGCTGCGCTCGCTGTGCCTCGCGGCGGACGTCGAGGCGCACGACGTTGTCGCCGCCGGCGTCCACGGGCAGACGGTGCGCCATCGGCCGCACGAAGGCTGGACGCTGCAGGTCAACAATCCCTCGCGCGTCGCGGAGCTCGCGTACATGACGGTGGTGGCGGACTTCCGCATGCGCGACATCGCGGCCGGCGGCCAGGGCGCGCCGCTCGTGCCCGCGTTCCACGCCGCGATGTTCCGCGACGCTTCGCGTCATCGCGTGATCGCGAACCTGGGCGGCATCGCCAACATCCCGATCTGCTGCCGCGCGGCCTGGTGCGCGGCTTCGACACCGGCCCGGCGAACGTGCTCCTCGACCTCTGGAGCGCGCGCATCGCGGCGCTGTTCGACGCCGACGGCGCGCGGGCCACGTCCGGCACGGTCGACCTGGCGCTCCTGTCCGCGCTGCTGGACGAGCCGTACTTCGCCGCGCCGCCGCCCAAGAGCACGGGGCGCGATCTCTTCGACGCCGCGTGGCTCGACGCCGCCATCGCGAGGGCGCGCTGGCGCGGCGCGGCGAAGGATGCGCAAGCTACGCTGGCCGCGCTCACCGCGCTCGTACGCTCGCCGACGCCATCCGCTCGCGTGCGCGAGGGCACGAGCGAGCTCATGCTGTGCGGCGGCGGGGCGAAGAATGCCGACCTCGTGCGGAGGATCGCGGCGGAGCTCCCGGGGATTGCCGTGGCCGGCACCGACTCGCTTGGCGTCGCGAGCGATCACGTCGAGGCGCTCGCGTTCGCGTGGCTCGCGCGGGAGACGCTCGCGGGCCGGCCCGGCAACGTGCCCGAGGTCACCGGCGCGTCGGGGTCGCGCGTCCTCGGCGCCGTCTATCCGCGCTGAGGCCCGCGTAGGCCAGGCCCCGAGGCGCCGGGCAAATCCTGCACGGGGCATGGGCGCGCCGGGTCACAGGAGGCGGCGTCGCCCGAGCCAAGTGCTTGATTGAAAGGGAAGTCGCGGGCTGGCACGCGCGATGCGTAGGTGTCGTCATGAACGACAACCTTCACCGCGACGACGGAGCCTTCGACCCTGTGCCGCAGTTCGCGACAGCCGACGACGTGGCCCTCGCCGAGCGCCTGCGCCGGGAGATCGAGCGCCGCTACCTCGACCCCGATGCGACCGCCGGAAACGACAATGCCCGCGATGAGCGGGCACTGAAGAAGGCGGCCTGACGCGAGCGCGGCTCGCCGCGGCCGTTGCGCGAAACCTAGACCGAGAAGCTCGACCCGCAGCCGCAGGTGGTCGTCGCGTTGGGGTTCTTGATCACGAACTGCGCGCCTTCGAGGCCTTCCTGGTAGTCGATCTCGGCGCCGACGAGGTACTGGTAGCTCATCGGGTCGATGAGGAGCGTGACGCCATCCTTGTTCATGGCGGTGTCGTCCTCGTTCGTCACCTCGTCGAACGTGAAACCGTACTGGAAGCCCGAGCAGCCTCCGCCCGACACGAACACGCGGAGCTTGAGGTCCGGGTTGCCTTCCTCCGCGATCAGCGTCTTCACCTTGGCGGCCGCGGCGTCCGTGAAGACCAGCGGGGCGGGCATCTCGTTCATGGCATTCATCGTCGACTCCGTATGCGGAAGACCGCTTCCGCGTCAATCATGCTTCGTCGGGCGCGCGTTTGTAAAGCTACTCCGCGCCCACTCGCTTCAATTCGACCACGCTGCCCGTGCCGGGTTCGGCGTGGTTGAGCCGGCCTTGCACGACCGCGCCCAGGTGCATCTCCAGCGTGCGGTAGTCGATGTCCCCCAGCACGCGAGCCTTGGCCTGCAGCTCCAGGAAATCCGC
Source organism: Casimicrobiaceae bacterium (assembly GCA_044225355.1). Taxonomy (GTDB): domain Bacteria; phylum Pseudomonadota; class Gammaproteobacteria; order Burkholderiales; family Casimicrobiaceae; genus VBCG01. The sequence goes on from JBGAIS010000022.1 coordinate 19,235, forward strand.
GGCCTGGATGGGCCCGTTGACCGTGCCGTTCACCACGACGTGCGACACCTTGATCTCGCCGTCGATCCGGGCCTGCTCACTCACCACGAGCGTGCCGGCCTCGCCGTTGGCCGTGGTGACGTTGCCCTTCACGATGCCGTCCACGCGCAGGCCACCGGTGAAGCTCACGTCGCCGCTCACCGTGGTGCCGGCGCCGATGAGGCAGTCGATGCGCTTTTGCGCGGGAGCGTGCTTCTTCTTGTCGAACATGTGTCCTCCTAGCCCAGGCTCAAGGTGCGCGTCGCGCGCGGCATGCTCTGGCCCGATTCGTACGCGCGTGCCGCGACGCTCACCACGCGGCTGCCGTGCGGCACCCGGAATCTTCCTTCAACCCGCTGATAATACTTGAATTTGAGCCCGAGCGACGGCGCGGCCTCCGGGTCGTCCTCCGGGATCTGCAGCACCCGGGCCACCGTCTCGCCCGGCGCACCCGAGAGCGTCGCCCGCAGGACCAGGGTGCCGACGAACTCGTCCTTGGGGCTGCCGCCGCGCACGACAAGGAGGTTGTAGCGCCACACGTCCTCGCCGTCGGGCTCCACCTCGAGGCGCTGGATCGCGAGGCCGACGATCTTGCTCGAGTCCGACACGAGCTTCTGCAGGAACGCGAGCTCCTCCTTGAGCTGGGCGTTCTCGCCGGTGAGATCGAGCGTCTGCCGCGACAGCGCCTCTTGCTTTCCCCGCGTCATGGCGAGCTCGGACTCGAGGGCGCTGTTGCGCGCGCGGAGCTCGGTGGCCTCCGATCGGAACCGCGACGCGTCGATCTCGAGCTGCGACAGGCGCTCCTCGACCTCCTTGCGGTTGAAGCCGCCGAAGATCTGCCCGAAGTCGAAGCCCCACCACCACATGCCCGCGATGACCGCGAGCAACGCGGCGAGCATCGTGCCGCGGCCCCACCAGGGCAGCCGCGTGCGCACCGCCATGCGAGGCGCGGAAATACCGAAGTGCTGGCGCACGCGGCGCCACGAGAACGCCATGCCGGCGTTACGGCAGCACGGGCGCCGCCGTGAGCCCCGACGTCTCGGGCAAGCCGAGCATGAGGTTCATGTTCTGGACCGCCTGCCCCGCGGCGCCCTTCACGAGGTTGTCCTCGACCACGATGACGGTGAGCATGTCGCCGTTGCCGGGGCGATGCACGGCGATGCGCGCGACGTTGCTCGCGCGCACGCTCCGCGTGTCGGGCGTCGACCCGGGCGGCATCACGTCGACGAAGGGCTCGCCGGCGTAGCGCTTCTCGAACAGCGCCTGCACGTCGACGTCGGCCTTCGTCAGCCGCGCGTAGAGCGTCGAGTGGATGCCGCGGATGATCGGCAGGAGGTGCGGCGTGAAGACGAGCCCCACGGGCGTCTTGCTGCGGCCCGCGAGCTCCTGCACCGTCTCCGGGTGATGGCGATGCCCGGAGACGCCGTAAGCCTTGAAGTTGTCCGAGGCCTCGGCCAGCAGCAGGTTCACCTCGGCCTTGCGTCCGGCGCCCGAGGCGCCCGACTTGCAATCGGCGATGAGGTGCTGCGAGTCGACGATGCCGGCCTCGAGCAGCGGGATGAAGCCGAGCTGCATCGACGTGGGATAGCACCCCGGGTTGCCGACGATGCGCGCCTTGCGGATGGCGTCGCGATGGAACTCGGGCAGGCCGTACACCGATTCCTCGAGGAGGTCGGGGCACGCGTGCGGCATCTTGTACCACTTCTCGAACAGCGCCGGATCCTTGATGCGGAAGTCCGCGGCGAGGTCGATGATCTTCACGCCCGCGCCGACGAGGTCGCGCGCCTGGGCCATCGCGACGCCGTGGGGCGTTGCGAAGAACACGATGTCGCAGGACTTGAGGTCGGTGGCGTCGGGCGCCGTGAACACGAGCTTGTCGTACTTGCCGCGCAGGCTCGCGAACATGTCGACGACGCGCGTGCCGGCGTCGCCGCGCGAGGTGATCGCGCGCACGTCGGCGTCGGGGTGCGACGCGAGGATTCGCAGGAGCTCGACGCCGGTGTAGCCGGTGCCGCCGACGATGCCGATCTTGACCATCGCATATGCCTCGTACGGGTGTGCAACCGATTCTAGCGCATGCGGCGAAATGCGATGCCGTTCGCGCCGGAAACGAAAAAGGCCGCCTCGCGAGGCGGCCTTCCTGGCAAGCGCGAGAGCTTTAGCGCTTGCTGAACTGCTTGCGGCGGCGCGCCTTGTGGAGGCCGACCTTCTTTCGCTCGACTTCGCGGGCGTCGCGCGTGACGAGCCCCGCCTTGGACAGCGTGGGCTTCAGCTGCGCGTCGTAGTCGATGAGCGCGCGGGTGATGCCGTGGCGCACCGCGCCGGCCTGGCCGGACTCGCCGCCGCCGATGACGTTGACCATGATGTCGAACGTCGTCGAGTGGTTGGTGAGCACGAGCGGCTGGCGGACGACCATGCGGCCGGTCTCGCGCGTGAAGAACTCGTCGACGGGCTTCTCGTTCACGACGATCTTGCCCGAGCCTGCCTTGATGAAGACGCGGGCCACCGACGTCTTGCGACGGCCCGTCCCATAGTAGTAGTTGCCGATCATGTCGTTGGTTTTACTTAACGGGCTGGAGGGTCTTGGGCTGCTGCGCGGTATGCGGGTGCGACGGGCCGGCGTAGTACTTGAGCTTCTTCAGCATCGCGTAGCCGAGCGGGCCCTTCGGGAGCATGCCGCGCACGGCCTTCTCGAGCGCACGGCCCGGGAAGCGCGCCTGCATCTTGGAGAAATTGGTGGTGGAGATGCCGCCCGGGTAACCCGAGTGGCGGTGGTACAGCTTCTCGTCGGCCTTGTTGCCGGTGACGCGAAGCTTCTCGACGTTGGTCACGACGATGAAATCGCCCGTGTCCATGTGCGGGGTGTAGATGGCCTTGTGCTTGCCGCGAAGGCGCAGCGCGATCTGGCTCGCGAGGCGGCCCAGGACCTGGTCGGTGGCGTCGACGACGAACCAGTCGCGCGTGATGTCCGACGGCTTGGCGGAGAAAGTCTTCATGGCGCTAGCTTTGTTTGATCGTGAATGCGGTTTGAGGCAAGGGACCCGATGGCGACGCTTCCTTCGAAGCAAGCCTTGTCGAAAAGGCGACCTTGGGGTCGAGCAAAGTCGAACATTGTACTATTTCTTACGCGACGCGGTCAAGGCAGGCCGGGCTCGGGGCAAAAAAAGGCGCGGTCTTGGAGGACCGCGCCTGAGGATTCCACCATAGGAGGAGAATGGAGGAATGCGCCTGCGGTGCCGAAGGAGGAGTACGGCGAGGCCGCAGACGGAAATGATCCTCGCATATTGCGCTGCAACATGCAATAGGTTCTGCGGCATTGCAGCATGGACAGTCGAGGATCGTTGCAAAATAATGCATGTAAGCGTTCACTATCGGCAAATACCGGGACAGACGACGAATGAAGACGCGGGTGAAGTGGGTGGAGGGGGTTAGTTTCGTGGGTGAAGCGGCCAGCGGGCACGCAATCGTGATGGACGGAGCCCCCGAAAGTGGCGGTCGCAACATAGGCATGCGGCCGATGGAGACGCTCCTCGCGGGCGCCGCCGCCTGCACGGCCTACGACGTCGTCACCATCCTCCGCAAGGGTCGGCACCCCGTGGCAGACGTGGTGGTCACGATCGAGGGCGAGCGCGCGCCGGAGCCCCCGCGCGTCTTCACCGCGCTGCACTACGTGTACAAGGTGGCCGGACTCGGCCTCGACCCCAGGCACGTCGAGCGGGCGGTAAAGCTCTCGAAGGAGAAATACTGCTCGGCGACGATCATGCTCGGCAAGACTGCCACCATCACGTACGACATCGAGGTGGTCGACGCCGACCGCCTGCCCGATCCCCCCGCCCCGGCCGCCTGAGGGGCCGATCCGCGACTACTTCGGAGGATGCGGCGCGTCGCGCGCCTCTTCCGGGATGGCCTGGGGCAGCAGGAGGCCACGCACGGTGACGCGCGCCGTGGACTCGAAGCGCCGGCCGTTCGCGTCCTCGAAGACGAGCGTGACGGGCACGTAGTCGCCGTTGGCGACGTCGCGCTTCATTCCGACGAGGCGAAGGTGGTCGCCGCGATAGGCGAGGCGCGTGGTGGTCCCGCCCGCGACGGCGTACGACTTCTCGACCTTCTCCGTCGACTCGTCGCCGATGGTGCCGACGTGCACGATCAGCACGTCGCGCGCGACGGGCGTCGACGCGCCGACGAGCTCGACGCTCGCGTCGCTCCTGATGTCGACGTAGGCGCGCGCGGCGTCCGCACCCGCGGCCGCCGGACGCATCCACGCGTTGACGAGCTCGACGCTCGCGGCGCTCGCCGCCGTGGAAGCCAGCGCGAGCAGCATGACGAGCGACGCGCGCCGCATGCTCACGTGGGCTTGTTGAGGAGCCGCACGAGGCTCGACGTGTCCCAGCGTCCGCCGCCTCGCGCCTGCACCTCGGCGTAGCGCTGGTCGACGAGCGCGGTGACCGGCAGCATCGCGCCGTTGCGGCGCGCTTCCGCGAGGCAGATCGAGAGATCCTTGCGCATCCAGTCGACCGCGAAGCCGAAGTCGAACTTGTCCGCGACCATCGTCTTGCCGCGGTTCTCCATCTGCCACGACTGCGCGGCGCCCTTGCTGATGACGTCGAGCACGAGCAGGGGGTCGAGCTCCGCCTTCGTCGCGAAGTGCACGCCTTCGGAGAGCGCCTGCACCAATCCCGCGATGCAGATCTGGTTCACCATCTTCGTGAGCTGGCCCGCGCCGGGGCCGCCCATGAGCGTGACCGCGCGCGCGTACGTCGCGAGCACGCTCTCGGCCTGCGCGTAGGTCGCGGCGTCGCCGCCCACCATGATCGTGAGCTTGCCGTTCTCGGCGCCCGCCTGCCCGCCGGAGACGGGCGCGTCGAGGAAGCCGACGCCGAGCTCGCGCGCCACCGCGTGCACCTCGCGCGCGACTTCCGCCGAGGCGGTCGTGTGATCGACGAGGATGGCGCCCTTCGCCATGCCTTCGAGCGCGCCGTGCTTACCGGTGGCGACCGCGCGAACGTCGTCGTCGTTGCCCACGCACATCATCACGATCTGCGCCCCTCGCGCCGCCGCCGCGGGCGTGTCCGCGCTCTTGCCGCCGTACGCGGCGACCCACTGCGCCGCCTTGGCGCCACTGCGGTTGTACACCGTCACCTCGTGACCGGCGCGGGCCAGATGGCCCGCCATGGGATAGCCCATCACGCCCAGTCCCAGGAACGCGAGCTTCATCGTGATCTCCTTTGTCGTTGCCTTGCTCTTCGAAGCGTCCGCGCGCCCGTCAGGCGTCGGGAAGCGTCCTGCGCGCCGCGGCGGCAGCCGCGCGCACCTGCGCGGGGGCCGTACCCCCGGGATGGTCCCGGCTCGCGACCGAGCCTTCGAGCGTGAGCACCGCGTGCACGTCGTCGCCCACCAGCGGCGAAAACTGACGTAGCTCGGCCACCGGCAAGTCCGCGAGGTCGACCCCCGCCGCTTCCGCGTGGCGTACCGCGCGCGCGACCGCCTCGTGCGCGTCGCGGAACGGCGCGCCGCGGCGGACGAGATAGTCGGCGAGATCGGTGGCGGTGGCGAAGCCCTCGCCGGCGGCCGCGCGCATGCGCTGCGCGTTCACGCTCATGCCGCGCGCGACCAGGTCGGCCATGATGACGAGCGTGTCGGCGAGCGTGTCGACCGTGTCGAACAAGGGCTCCTTGTCCTCCTGGTTGTCCTTGTTGTACGTGAGCGGCTGTCCCTTCATGAGGACCAGGAGCGCCACGAGGTTGCCGATGACGCGGCCACTCTTGCCGCGCACGAGCTCGGGAACGTCGGGATTCTTCTTCTGCGGCATGATCGAGCTGCCGGTGCAGAAGCGGTCGGCGAGCGTGACGAAGCCGAATCGCGGGCTCGACCACAGCACGAGCTCCTCCGCGAAGCGCGACAGGTGCACCATCGTGAGCGCCGCGGCGGCCTCGAACTCGATCGCGAAGTCGCGATCCGCGACGGCGTCGAGCGAGTTGCCGACGATGTCGTCGAAGCCCAGCTCGCGCGCGGTGCGGGCGCGGTCGATCGGGTACGACGTGCCCGCGAGCGCGGCGGCGCCGAGCGGGCTGCGATTCATGCGCTTGCGGCAATCGGCGAAGCGCTCCGCATCGCGCGCGAACATCGCGTCGTACGCGAGGAGATGGTGGCCGAACGTGACCGGCTGCGCGACCTGCAGGTGCGTGAATCCCGGCATGATCGTGCCGGCATGCCGCTCGGCCTGGTCGACGAGCGCGCGGCGGAGCGCGGCGAGCTTGCCGGCGAGCGCGTCGATCGCGCCGCGCAGCCACAGCCGCACGTCGGTCGCGACCTGGTCGTTGCGCGAGCGCGCGGTGTGCAGCCGCTTGCCGGCGTCGCCGACGAGCGCCGTGAGGCGCCGCTCGATGTTGAGGTGCACGTCCTCGTGATCGAGCGACCACGCGAACGCGCCGGCGGCGATCTCCGCGCGGATCTCGCCCAGGCCTCGCTCGATGTCGGCCAGGTCCTTCGCGGTGAGGATGCCGGCGGCTCCGAGCATGCGGGCGTGCGCGAGCGAGCCGTCGATGTCGGCGTCGGCCAGGCGGCGGTCGAAGTCGACCGAGGCGGTGTAGCGCTTGACCAGGTCGGACACCGGCTCGGCGAAGCGTCCGGACCACCCGCCGGCGGCGGGCTTGTCATCGGCAGGGGGCGTCTTCTGTGACATGAAGGCAGCTGGGCTACGCCAGGAGAGGTCGAATGAGGGGCAAGCGAGGGGCGATGGGCGCGGCCGGTCGGACGCGGCGAAGGCAGGGGCGGGCCAAAATTGATGCGCCGGACCGGGGCATGCGGGCACGGATGGGGACGACGGTTTGGGACAAATGCGGGCATGATGCTTGCATGCCCTCACCGATCATGCAATCGATTATAAGGCACGGCGGCCCGCGCTCCGTTCTGCCCGATTTCCGCAACCTGGGAACGATCCTGCGCATCCTCGTGGGCGTCAACGCCGGAGCGATGCTGCACGCGCTCGCTCGCGAGCCGTCGCCGGGACGCTGGCTGGCCGCGTGGACGCTGTCGGTGCCGGCCGTCGAGCCTTACCTCTTCCTCGTGCTCGCGGTCCTGTGGATCGCGTCGCGCCGGCTGTCGCGCCTGCCTTTCGCCACGGGTGCCGCGCTGGTCGTGCTCGCGACCGTGCTGTGCGGCGTCGTCGCGTTCGAGACGTACCGCCTCCTCGAGGCGGGGCCGCAATCCGATCTCCTGCTCTGGGTGGTGTGGGGCCTCGTCGCCGCCGGCATCCTGCTCGCGTACTTCCAGCTTCGAGCGCGCGCGCTCTCGCCGGCCATCGTCGAGGCGCGGCTGCAGGCGCTGCAGGCGCGCATCCGCCCGCACTTCCTCTTCAACAGCATCAACGCCGTGCTGTCGCTCATCCGTAGCGAGCCCGCGCGCGCCGAGACCGCGCTCGAGGACATGGCGGACCTCTTCCGCGTGCTCATGCGCGACAACCGCGACCTGGCGCCGCTCGCGGACGAGCTCACGCTCTGCCGCCAGTACCTGGAGCTCGAGCAGCTCCGGCTGGGCGACCGCCTCGCCGTCGACTGGAACCTGAAGAGCATGCCGGCCGACGCGCTCGTGCCGCCGCTCGTGCTGCAACCGCTGCTCGAGAACGCCGTCTATCACGGCATCGAGCCCTCGAGCCAGTCGGGCGTGGTCTCGATCAACGTCTTCCTGTCGCGCGGCGAGGTCCACGCGATCCTCAAGAACCCGTACCGCGCGGACGCCGGTCGCCACCACTCGGGCAACAAGATGGCGCTCGCGAACGTGCGTGAGCGGCTCGCGCTGCACTTCGACGCGGAGGCGAGCCTCACCTCGCGCGTGACGAAGGAAGGCTACGAGGTTCACATCCGCTTGCCTTACCGCACTGCCGGGCGCCCGGACGCGACGCTCGCCGCCGATCGCGCCGCCGGCGCGGACGCGCCTCGCGCGAAGCGCGGCCACGACGGCCCCGCGCGACGCATGCGCTCGATCGATCCCCTTCCCTTGCCGGTGCTCCATGCCTGAGTCTCCGCTGCGAGTCTTGCTCGTCGACGACGAGGCGCCCGCGCGGCGCCGACTGCGCGATCTCCTCGACGACTGCGGCGCCGCGCTGCCCATCACCGTCGTCGGCGAGGCGCAGCATGGCCGCGAGGCGCTCGACCTCCTGCAGAGCGCGCCCGCCGACCTCGTGCTGACCGACATCCACATGCCCGACATGGACGGCATCGAGCTCGCTCGCCACCTCCTCAAGCTCTCGCATCCGCCGGTCGTCATCTTCACCACCGCGTTCCACGAGCACGCGGTGCAGGCCTTCGAGGTCAACGCCGTGGACTACCTCATGAAGCCGGTGCGCGTGCAGCGCCTGCTGGGCGCGCTCCAGAAGGTGCCGAAGCTGAAGCCGGTGCCCATGGAGAAGCTCTCGCAGCTCCCCGCGTCGGCGCGCCGGTTCCTGTCCGTCACCGAGCGCTCGCGGGTCGTGCTGGTCCCGCTCGACGACATCGTCTATCTCAAGGCGGAGCTCAAGTACATCACCATTCGCACGATGCAGCGCGAGTACCTCCTCGAGGAGTCGCTCACGAAGCTCGAGACGGAATTCGGAAATCGCTTCGTTCGCGTGCATCGCAATTGCCTCGTCGCGCGCGACTTCATACGCGGCTTCGAGCGGCGGGTGAACGACGACGGCGATTCGCACTGGGAGGTCCTGCTGCACGGGGTGGCGGAGACGCTGCCGGTGTCGCGGCGCCAGCAGTTCGTTGTCAGAGAAGTTGCGGCATNNCAACTTCTCTGCCTGAGTAGGCAGGTCAGATGAGGTCGCAAGGCTAACGCCGCGACCCCATGGAAAAATCTCGACGCTGACTGCCTGACGGCAAGCGGGTCAGAGAGAAATCGCGGGCGGAGCCCGACGATTTCTCCCGTAAGGGCGGCGGGCGCGGGGGCGCCCCCATGCCCGCGAGCGTTCCGGGGCGGTACACTTCGCCGTTTCCCGACTTCCTCCTTCCGGCTCCAAGACATGCGCACACTGGTCTGCGGCTCGCTCGCCTACGACACCATCATGGTGTTCCCCGATCAATTCTCGAGGCACATCCTGCCGGAGCAGACACAGGTGCTGTCGGTGTCGTTCCAGATCGGCGAGATGCGGCGTGAGTGGGGAGGGTGCGCGGGGAACATCGCGTACAACCTCCAGCACATCGGCGGCGAGCCGGTGGTGATGGCCACGGTGGGCGACGACGGCCTCGAGTACCGCGAGCGGCTGTCGGCGTTCGGCATCGGGGTGGAGGGCGTGCGGCACGTGCCCGGCGCGTACACGGGCCAGGCGTTCATCATCACGGACCTGGACGACAACCAGATCACGGCGTTCCATCCCGGCGCCATGAACTACTCGCACCAGAGCCGCGTGAGCGACGTCGCGGGCATCGGGCTCGGCATCATCGCGCCCGACGGCAAGGAGGGCATGCGCGCGCATGCCGAGCAGTTCGCGCAGGCGGGGATCCCGTTCGTGTTCGATCCCGGCCAGGGCATGACGCTCTTCGACGGGCGCGAGCTCCTTGCGATGATCGACATGGCGACGTACGTCGCGGTCAACGACTACGAAGGGCGCATGCTCGCCGAGCGCACCGGCATCTCGCTCGCGGCCATCGCGGAGCGCGTCGACGCGCTCATCGTCACGCTCGGCGGCGACGGCTCCGTCATTCACGCGGGCGGGTCCACGTACGCCATCCCGTCGGTCACGCCGGCGGCGGTGCTCGACCCGACGGGCTGCGGCGACGCGTATCGCGCGGGCATCCTGTACGGGATCGCGCATCGCTGGGACTGGGAGCGCACCGGTGGGCTCGCGTCGGTGCTGGGCTCGATGAAGATCGCCTCGCGCGGCGCGCAGAAGCACGCCGTGAGCCGCGACAGCGTTGCCGAGGCGTATCGCGCGGCGTTCGGCACCGACGTCTGGTGAGGCGGCGCAACTCGCTGCCGGTGCAGTGCTACCGCTGGACGCGCACCTGCGTGCACGTCCTGCAGGGCGTCGCCACGACGGTCGCCGTCTTTCCGCTCGTGAGCGACGCGCGCAAGCGCATGCTCGTCAAGCGATGGAGCGCGCGCCTCCTGCGCATCCTGAAGATCGACGCGAGCGTGCAGGGCGAGCTCGCGCGCACAGGCGGCAACGTGCTCGTCGTCGCGAACCACGTCTCGTGGCTCGACATCTTCGTGCTCAATGCGCACCATCCGGTGCGCTTCGTCGCCAAGGCGGAGCTCGCGAAGTGGCCGGTCGTGTCGCAGATGATCCGCGGCGCGGGTACCGTGTTCATCGAGCGCGAGCGACGGCGCGATACCGCGCGAGTCAACCAGAAGATGGCGAGCGTGCTCGCCAACGGCGACGTCGTCGCCATCTTCCCCGAGGGCACCACCACGTACGGCAACGAGCTGCTTCCGTTCAAGAGCTCGCTTTTGCAGCCCATCGTGGAAGCGGAGGGCCACGTGCAGCCGGTGGCCATTCGCTATCGTGACGCCGAAGGCGGTATCGCGACGGCCCCCGCGTACGTGGGCGACACGTCGTTCGCCTCGTCGTTCTGGGCGGTGTGCGGCGAGCGCCGGCTGACCGTCGTCCTGAACGCGCGCCCCGCATTGCCGGCGCGCGCGGAGCACCGTCGCACGCTTGCACGCGCGGCGGAAGAGGCGATTCGCTCGGCGCTCGACGTGCCGGCGGCCGGCGCGTAGGCCCCCGCAGGCGCCGGCATCGTCCCGGCGAGCGCACGCGGCGCGGCTTGCGCGGTGACGTTTACCCGAAGGGCTTGGGCTGCACCGGGGCTCGCGACGGCACCTGGTAGACGCGACGGTCCGGCAGGCGGACGGCGGTGAGCGGGCCTCCCCAGATGCAGCCCGAGTCGAGCATCATCACCCACGGCGTCAGCATGAGGTCGAGCGTGGACCAGTGGCCGCACACGATCGCGTGCGACACGGAGCGTCGCGTGGGCTGCTCGAACCACGGCGCGAAGCCGGGAGGCGTGCTGCCGGGGCCGCGCTTCTCGCGCAGCTCCATCGTGTCGTCGGCATCGCAGAAGCGCAGTCGCGTGCACGCGTTGACGATGGCGCGAAGCCGGTCGTAGCCTTCGAGGTCGTCCGACCAGCGCGCGGGCTCGTCGCCGTAGAGCACGCCGAGGAACTCGTGCGCACGATCGCTCGCGAGCATCGCCTGCACCTCGCCCGACAGCGCGACGGCCTGCTCGACGGTCCACGAGGGCAGGAAGCCCGCGTGCACCATCGCGTAGCCGCCCTCGGCGACGACCAGCGGGCGCGCGGCGAGCCACGCGACGAGCTCGTCGCGGTCGGGTGCCGCGAGGATGGCGTCGAGCGTGTCGCCGCGATGCTGCTTGCGATGGCCCGCCGCGACGGTCAGGAGATGGAAGTCGTGATTGCCGAGGACCGCGACCGCGCTGTCGCCCAGCGCCATCACGTCGCGGAGCACCTCGAGCGACCCGGGGCCGCGATTGACGAGGTCGCCGACGAGCCACAGCCGGTCGTGCGACTGGGAGAAGGCCACGAGGTCGAGCATGTCGCAAAGCTCGGCGTGGCAGCCCTGGATGTCGCCGATCACGTAGTGCGCCATGCGTGGTCGCGTGGTAAAATCGAACCCGATTCTAGCGCACGCCCGACTTGTCCTTCCCGCTCAATCCTCCGCAACGCGAGGCCGTGCGCTACTGCGACGGCCCGCTGCTGGTGCTCGCAGGCGCGGGCAGCGGCAAGACACGCGTCATCACCGCGAAGATCGCGCATCTCGTCGACCGCGGCGTCGATCCTTCGCACATCGTCGCCATCACGTTCACCAACAAGGCGGCGCGCGAGATGCGCGAGCGCGCGCAGGCGTTGCTGGCGAAGCAGGGCAAGGCGGAGGCCTCGGGCAAGCCGGTCATCTCGACGTTCCACTCGCTGGGGCTTTCCATCCTGCGCAGCGAGGCGAACGCCGCGGGATTGCGCCCGGGATTCTCGATCCTCGATCCCGCCGACCTCGAGACGCTCGTCGCCGAGCTCGTGGCCACCGCGGACCGCGGGCGGGCGCGCGCCGCGCAGTGGCGCATCAGCGCGTGGAAGAACGCGCTCGTCACGCCGTCGGCGGCGCTGTCGTCCGCGCAGAGCGACGACGAGGCGTCGGCGGCGCGCGCGTACGCGAACTACGACGAGGCGCTCGCGGCCTACCGCGCGGTGGATTTCGACGACCTCATCGTGCGGCCGCTCGCGCTCATGGAGCACGACGCCGGGGCCGTGCAGCGATGGCGCGCGCGCTGCGCGCACGTGCTGGTGGACGAGTACCAGGACACCAATCCCGCACAGTACCGCCTGCTGCGCGCGCTCACGGGCGATTCCACGCCCTTCACCGCGGTCGGCGACGACGACCAGGCCATCTACGGCTGGCGCGGCGC
>JBGAIS010000272.1:0-4535 GCA_044225355.1 Casimicrobiaceae bacterium
CGGCCGACAGCGGCGGCGCCGCGGTCGCGGCGGGCGCGGACAGGAAGGCGCGCAAGCGCGAGGAGGCGCAGGCGCGGCAGCGCGTCGCGGACGCTCGCAAGCCGCTCCTCGCGCGGCAATCGGCGCTCGAGCGCGACATGGGCGTCCTCACCGCCGAGAAGGAAACCCTCGACGCCTGGCTCGCGAGCGAGGAGGCCTACGCCGAGCCCGCCCGCGAGACCCTCAAGGAGCGCATCGCGCGCCAGGGCGAGCTCACGTGGCAGCTCGCGCGCCTCGAGACCGAATGGCTCGACAACGCCGAGGCCCTCGAGCGCGCCAGCAAGTAGCCCGAAATGGGGTCAGACCCCATTACAGGCCTGGCACCTTTTCGGCTGGCAAAGTCCCTCGGTTTGATATTTTCTTTATAGATCATCGTATTGACTACCCGGGAAATGGGGTCAGACCCCATTACAGGCCTGGCACCATTCCCGCAGGCCGACGCGTCCAGGGTTGCCTCACCCTCCCGGAAACGGGGTCTGACCCCATTACCGAGCCTGGGCTCGATTTGCGGGGACAATCGACGCCATGAGCGACCCTCGGCACTTCTCGATGATTCGCGGTTTTCACCTGGCGGACCTGCTCACGCTGGGGAACGCCGCGTGCGGGGTGGCGTCGGTGCTCTGCGCGATGGCCTACGCCAAGAGCGGAGCGATCGCTTACTTCTTCGCGGCGGCTTGGCTCGCCCCGGCGGCATTCGTGTTCGACGTCCTCGACGGCCGCGTCGCGCGATCGCGTCACACGCAGTCCGCGTTCGGCCGCGAGCTCGACTCGCTGGCCGACGTGATCTCCTTCGGCGTCGCGCCGGCCGCCCTGGCCTTCGCGGCGGGCCTGTCGGGCGGCTGGGACTGGGTCGCCCTCCTCTATTTCGTCTGCTGCGGCGTGAGCCGCCTCGCGCGCTTCAACGTCACCGCCGAAGCGCTCTCGGCCGGCGGCGACAAGGTCAAGTACTTCGAAGGTACGCCCATCCCGACCAGCGTGGCGCTGGTGGGCGTCCTCTCGCTGGCCGCGTGGCACGGTCGGCTCGGCGACAACCTCCCGGGCGGCGCGTGGCCGATCGGACCGTGGACGCTGCATCCGCTCGCGCTCCTGTACGTGCTTTCGGGCACGCTCATGATCAGCAAGACGCTGCGCATCCCGAAGTGGTAGCGAGGAACACGCGTCGCCGCATCCCCACGCCGATCTCGCGACGACCCGTGGGGCATCGTGCCGGGCGGGTTGACTTGCCTCCTGCCCGCCCCCATCATCTTTCCATGCACCACGCCCGCCGCCATCTCCGATTCCGCCTCCACGGCGGACAGCTACTCGCAGGCTCCTAGCCCCGGGTTCGGTGCGGCACGCCCCGGGCTCGGGGCCTCTTCATCCCGCTTTTTTCCGTTCCGACCGCTCCGGTCAACGCGCATCGCGTCGCCGCGATCCGCCCGCATTCCGAAAGGCACACCCATGAATACGCGCCAACGCGCCACCCGCCCGCCCATCGACATGATCGACACCGAAGCCCACGCGATCGCCATCATCGCGGCCGACGCCGAGGCGGCCGCGCCGCTGGCGAGCGACATGCTGCTCGCGGAAGTCGAGCGCGCGACGCTCCACGACGCCCGCAGCATGCCGCACGACGTCGTCACCATGAACACCACCGTGGAGTTCGTCGACGACGCCGACGGCGCCGATCGCACCGTGAAGCTCGTCTATCCGGGCGACGCCAACCTGGACGCCGGGCGGCTGTCGATCCTCACGCCGGTGGGCGCGGGCCTCATCGGCCTGCGCCAGGGTCAATCGATCCTCTGGCCCGATCGCGACGGCCGCGAGCGCACGCTCACGATCCTGCGGGTCGCGCAGCCTTCGCGGGTCGCGTGAGCGACACGTCCCGAGGTCGACGTCCGGCTGCGCGATGACGCGCGGCGGGATACGCTGCGCGCGGCGCGCGTCCGCGAACTTCGCGGCGTCGCCCGCGACCACGATGGCGAGGCCGCCCGTCGCCCAGTGCGCCTTCGCGAAGTCGTTCACCTGCTGCGGCGTGACGGCCGAGAGGCGCTCGATGACCTTCGTGATCTCCTGTGGAGGAATGGCGTAGGCCTCGAGCGCGGCAAGCGTGGTCGCGAGGTCCTCGGTCGTCTCGAAGCGCCGGCTTACGCCGCCGATGACGGCGAGCTTGCGCGCCTCGATCTCCTCGGCGGCCGCGGGAGCCTCGACGACGCGCTTGATCTCGTCCATGACCACCGAGACGAGCTCGGGCGCGGATTCGTTCTTGGTCTGCGCGCCGATGCGCCACACGCCCGCGCCCTTCCGCGCGTCGAGGCTGAAGATGCCGTAGCTCTGCCGCGCTTGATGCGGATCTCCTGGTTGAGCCGCGACGAGTATCCGCCGCCGAGCAGCGCGTTCGCCACCACGCCGGCGTAGTAGTCGGGCGCGTTGCGCGCGACGGTCGGGGCGGTCATCGCGACGCCCGCCTGCCCGCTGTCCCCCATGGCGATCACCACCGGCGCGAGGGGCCCCGCGCGCGCGACGTCGCCCGCCGCCGCGGGGAGCGGCGCCGCCGGGCGCTTCCACGCACCGAGCGCGGACGTCGCGAGCGCGAGCGCGTCCTTCATGTCGATATCGCCCGCGAGCACCGAGCGTCGCGTTGTCCGGGCGGTAGAAGCGCGTGCATGCTGCGCGACGACGTCGGCGCGCGTCACGCGAGCGAGCGATGCCGGCGTGCCGCTCGACGCGTGGCCGAACGTGCCGTCGCCGAACGCCGCGCGGTCCGACGCCATGGCAGCCAGCTTGCCGGGGCTTCGCAACGCCACCGACAACGCGTCGGTGGCGAGCTTTCGTGCGCGCTCGAGCTCGTCGCTCGCGAAGCGCGGCGTCGTGGTCACTTCCGCGACGAGCGCGAGCGCCCTGGCGAGCGCCAGGTCGCGTGACGGTCATCGCGATCGTCGACCGGTACCAGCCCGCTCCGCTGTCGAGCTGTCCGCCGAGCGCCTCCGCCGCGTTCGCGATCTGCGGCGCGGTGCGCTTCGCGGTGCCCTTGGTGAGGAGCGTCGCGGTGATGTCGGCGAGCCCCGCGAGGCCGCGTGGGTCGGTCTCCGTGCCGGAGCGCACCACGAGCTCCACCGCGACGAGCGGCAGGCCCTTGCGCTGCGCGACGACCACGCGCACGCCGTTGTCGAGCGTCGCGACGTCGGGCGCGGCGATGACCACCGGCCGCGGCGGTCCCGGCGGCGGGGCCGAGTCGAAGGGCTGCGCGTTCGAGAACGGCGCAAGCGCCGCGAGCGCAAGTGCTGCGAGCAACGAGTGCGGTCTCACGATTTGCCCTTCGCGGCGCTGTCCTGCACGTACTCGATCGTCACCTGCTTCGCGTCGAGGACGTACTTGCGCAGCACGCGCTGCACGTCCGCCGCCGTGACGGCCTGCAGGTCGACCCAGCCCTTGTTGACGTAGCGCGCGTCGCCGTCGACCAGCGCCGCGGTACCGATGGCCATGGCCTTGCCCATGGGGGTCTGGCGGTCGTCGAGCGCCTGGGTCAGGAGCTGCGTCTTGACCTTCTCGAGCTCGGCCTCCGACACGGGCGAGCGCGCGAGGCGATCCACTTCCGCGCGGAGTGCCACCGCGAGCTTCGTCGGCGCGACGCCCTTGGCCGCGACGGCGTAGGCGATGAGGAGGCCCGCGTCCTTCCGGAAATCCGCGCCGAACGACGCCGACTGCGCGATCTGCTGGCGATACACGAGCGCCTGGTTGAGGCGCGACGATTCGCCATTGCCGAGGAGCGCCGCGGCCACCTTGAGCGCCGCCGAATCGGGGCTGCTCGCGGGCGGCGCGAGCCACGTGAGCCCGACGGCCGGCAGCGGCACGTTGGGGCCGGTTACGACGTAGCGCGCGTCCTGGGTGCGCGCGGGCTCGGTGACGGTCACGCGCGGAATGGCCGCCGACGGCTTCGCGATAGGCCCGAAATACTTGTCGATCCACGCGTCGAGCGCTTTCTGGTCGAAGTCGCCGACCACGATCAGCACCGCGTTGTCGGGACGATAGAACGTGCCGTGGAACGCACGCACGTCGTCGAGCGACGAGGCCTCGAGCTCGTCGATGTTGCCGATGACGCCGCGCCGGTACGGGTGCACGGCGTACGAGCGCGGCGCAAACGACTCGTGGAAGCGGCCATACGGATTGGCCAGCACGCGCTCGCGATACTCCTCCTCCACCACGGCGCGCTCCGACTTGAAGTTGGCGTCGTTGACGTCGAGGTTCTGCATGCGCTCGGCCTCGGCCCAGAGCAGTCGCTCGAGATGGTTCGACGGCACCACTTCGTAGTAGTTCGTGAAGTCATCGCCGGTGCTCGCGTTGTTCAACCCGCCGACGTCCTCGGTGAAGCGGTCGAATTGCTCGGATTTCATGTACTTCGTGCTCTTGAACATGAGGTGCTCGAAGAGATGCGCGAAGCCCGAGCGGCCGGCCGGATCGTTCTTGCCGCCGACGTCGTACCAGACTTGCACGCTGACGGTCGGGCTCGCGTGGTC
>JBGAIS010000273.1:0-3604 GCA_044225355.1 Casimicrobiaceae bacterium
GCGACCTCGTCCGCGAATGCGGGTGACGTGAGCTCCACGAGGCGATCGGCGAGCGCGTCCACGTCCGGCCAGCGATCGAGGATCCAGCCCGCGCCCGTGGCCTTCACGCGCTCCATCAGCGCGCCGCGCGGCGGCACGAGCGCGGGCCGGCCCGCGCGCCCTGCCTCGGCGAGCGTAGATCTCCACGTCTCGGGCCAGATCGTGGGGAACGCGACGACCGAGATGCGATAGTGATCGAGAAGCGCCTCGACCTCGTCGCCGCGATAGCGGCCGTGCACGGTGACCACGCGATCGTCCGACTGCATGCGCATCGTGCGGTCCGTGAAGCCGATGACCACGAGCCGCAGCGGCAGGCGACGCGCGCGAATGACGTCGGCCAGCGCGTCGACGATGCGCGCGCCCTTCTCGGGGCCGATGGCACCGAGGATGCCTACGTTGCGGCACGCGTCGTCCGGCAGATCGAGCGGATCGAGCTCGTCGCGCAGGCGCCCGGGGGCGGGCGCGACCGGCCGATGCGGGGAGACGCGAAGTCGCATGTCGGGATAGTACGTTCGCAGCGCGTCGCCTGCCCATTGCGACGGCGCGTGAACCACCGCCGCGCCGCGCACGAACGACGCGTAGCGCTCGCGCCAGCGCTCGATGTCGACGTCGCCCATCCCGAAGCCCGCCAGGCACCGCCGGCACGTCGCGGCGTCCGTGGTCGCGTTGCAATAGTCGCCGCGGCTGTCGATGAGGTACACCGCGGGACACGGCAGGTACATGTCGTGCGCGGTGTAGCAGTAAGGCAGCCCGGATGCCTCGAGGAGGTCGATGAAGTCGTCGCCGCTGCCCACGAGGCTGTGGACATGCACGATGCCGAGCCGCAGCCACGCCGCCATCTCGCGCAGGCACTGGCGGCTCGCGGCGTTGCGCGGCCACGCGTAGCTCGCGGCGTATCGATCGCCCGCCTCCTTGAAGAGCCAGCGATCGGGATGGATGCGCAGGAAGTAATGGCGATATTCGTCGCTCGACGCCGCCACGAGCTCGCGGATGTGCTTCTCGGTGCCGCCGCCGCGCGGGTGGACGACGTGCAGGATGCCCGGAAGATGCCCGCGGCCGACCATCGCGAGCTGCGAGCGGATCATGCGGCGAACCGGACCGATGGTCGCCACCGGGCCAGGCGCATCGCCGCGAGCGCCGGGCGCGGTCACGCAGGCGTCGTCGCACAGCACGCTCCTGTAGCCTGCGTCGCGCGCCCTCGCGTAGCGATCGCGCCGGGACGCGAGTGGCCGCAGCTCGCGGCGAACGAGCACGCAGGGCGCATCGCCCGTGGTCACGTCGGGATAGACGGGGACGGCCGCGCGACGAACCGCCGCGGCGATCTCGCCGGGGTCGCGCCCTCGGGCATCGATGCTCACCGGCATCACGATCCCGATCGACGGATCGGACGCTGCGCACCTGCGCATGCGCTCGATCGCGTCGTCGGCGACACGGGCGCGCGCATCGAGCGTCACGAGCTCGAGGTCGGACTCAGGCACCGTCGTTCCAGTGATGCGGCAGGCGCACGAAGCCCAGCTCGCGCGAGGCTCCCGTGACCACGAAGGGGTACTCGACGTGATCGAACAGGCGCACGCCCTCCGGATCGAGCGCGTGGGCCCGCACGACGTACTTGCCGGGCAGGAGCGAGAGCCCGGGCAGCGAGAGCGCGAACGCATAGCGGTCGTCCGCGATGCGTCGCGGCGTCACGCCGTCCATGTCCGTCGCGACGCCGTACACGGGCGTGCCGTCGGCGCGCACGATACCGACCAGGACCACGGGCGTGCGGCCGTCGGGCGAGTAGACCTCGCCTTTCACCGCGAGCGTCTCGCCCTGCGCGATGAAGTCATGCGGCGTCACCTCGAGCGATTGCACGGCGTAAAGGCCCGCGTGCACGGCCTCGTGCGACTCGATGGGCTTGCGCGCGCCCGCCGACTTCTCCTCGTGGAAAGCGAGGTACGCCTGCGTCACGTCCATCGCGGGACCATAGCGCTCGACGCGCCCGCCCTTGAGCCAGAGCGCGTCGCGGCACAGCTTCTGGATGTGGTACATGCTGTGCGAGCACAGGAGGAGCGTGCCGCCGTCGCGCAGGTAGCCTTCCATCCACGCGATGCACTTCTTCTGGAACGATTCGTCGCCCACCGCGAGCACTTCGTCGGTGATGAGGATGCTCGGTCGCAGCGCGGTGGCCACCGCGAAGCCCAGGCGCACCACCATGCCCGACGAGTAGTGCTTGATCGGGTCGTTGATGTGCTCCCCGATATCGGCGAACGCGATGATCTCCTCGCGCTTCGCGTCGAGCTCGTGCGCGCCGAGCCCCAGGAGCGCCGCGGCGAGGTCGATGTTGGCGAGCCCCGTGTACTCCGGATGGAAGCCCGACCCCAGCTCCAGAAGCGCGCCCACGCGGCCGTTGCACTCGACGCTGCCGCGCGTCGGAGGCATGACGCCCGCGACGATCTTGAGGAGCGTCGACTTGCCCGCGCCGTTCTCGCCGATCACGCCGAGCGATGCCCCGGGCTCCAGCACGAAGCTCACGTCGTCCAGCGCGCGGAACACGTTCGCCGCGCCGTGCCCGCGCAGGAGATCGTAGACGAGGCGCAGGCGACCGCCGCGCGTCTCGACCTTCGCGTAGTCCTTGCCCACGTGCGACAGCGCGAGGAGCGGTGCGCGGCTCGACGCGGGCGTCACACGAAGTCCTCGAAGTGCGGCGAAAGGCGCCGGAAGACCCACAGGCCGATCGCCAGGAGGCACAGCGCGACGGCCAGCGCCACGGCGTCGCCCCATCCGAACATGAGGCGACCGTCGATCAACGCCTCGCGGAGGCGGCCTACGAGCCACGAGAAGGGATTGACCGCCACCCACGGGCACATCGACTCGGGTACGAGCTTCAGCGGGTACAGGATGGGCGTGAGGTACATGAGGATCATCAGCGCCGGCATGAGCACGTGCTCGACGTCGCGCACGAAGACCTGCAGCGCCGCGAACACGAGCGTGACGCCGATCACGCCGATGGCCATGACGCCCCACAGCGGAATCGCCACCAGAAGCCCTTCGAGATGCAGCGGCTCGCCGTACGCCACCAGCACCACCAGGACGGCGACGTAGCCCGCGAGCTGGAGGACGAGGGTCGCGCACACCGAGGCGTACACGACGAGCTCGTGCGGGAACGCGACCTTGCGGATCAGCCCCGCGTAGCTTCCGAGGCTCGTCGCTCCGCGCTGGATGCCTTCCTGCGCGGCGAGCCAGGGCCAGAGCGCGACCGCGACGAACGCGAGGAAGCTCTCGCTTCCGAACCGCTCGGTGCGAAACACCGTCGTGAACACGAAGTGATACACGACGAGCAGGACCAGCGGATGCACGAACGCCCACGCGAGGCCCGTGATGCTGCCCAGGTAGCGCGTCGTGAGCTCGCGCCTGAAGAAGTTGGCGAACAGCGCGCGATCGCGTGCGCGCGACGACGTCGGCGGCACGGCGGCGCTGCGCGCAGGAGCATGCATGCGCGCGAGGATACCCCGTTTACTTCGGAGCGGCGGCCGGGGCGGGCGGGACCTGCGTCGCGGCCTCGATGGCGCGGCGAACCGTCTCCGGG
>JBGAIS010000274.1:0-3593 GCA_044225355.1 Casimicrobiaceae bacterium
TGCGCCTGCAGGCTCTCGATCGTGCGCGCGCCCACGCCACGCGGCGGGAAATTGACGACGCGCAGGAACGCGCTGTCGTCGTTGGGCTCGGCGATGAGCCGCAGGTACGCGAGCGCGTGCTTGATCTCCGCGCGCTCGAAAAAGCGCATGCCGCCGTAGACGCGATACGGAATGCCCGCGCCAAACAGCGCGTGCTCGAGGACGCGCGACTGCGCGTTGCTCCGGTACAGGAGCGCGATCTCGTCGAGCGCCACGCCCTCGCCCGAGATGCCGCGCACGACGTCGACCACGAACGCCGCCTCGTCGAGGTCGGTCTGCGCCGAGAACGCGCGCACGGGCTCGCCCTTGCCCTCGCTCGTCCACAGGTTCTTGCCCAGGCGCATCTGGTTGTTGCGGATGAGCGCGTTGGCGGCGTCGAGGATATGGCCGTGCGAGCGGTAATTCTGCTCGAGGCGCACGAGCTTCACCGGCAAGTCGGCCGTGGCGAAGTCGCGCTCGAACTGCTGCATGTTGGCGACCTTGGCGCCGCGGAAGGCGTAGATGGACTGGTCGTCGTCGCCGACGGCGAACACCACCGCGCGAGGCCCCGCGAGGAGCCGCAGCCACTTGTACTGCAGCGTGTTCGTGTCCTGGAACTCGTCGACCAGCAGATGCGAGAAGCGCCGCTGGTAGTGCTCGCGAAGGCCTGCGTTGTTGGCGAGGAGCTCGTAGCTTCGCAGGAGCAGCTCCGCGAAGTCGACCACGCCCTCGCGCTGGCACATCGCGTCGTAGAGCGCGTAGTGCTCGACCTGGCGGCGCGAGACCTCGTCGCTCGCCTCGACGTGATTGGGCCGAAGCCCTTCCTCCTTCGCGTCCGCGATGAACCACTGGAGCTGGCGCGGCGGATAGCGGTTGTCGTCGATGTTGTGCGACTTGTACATCCGCTTGATGAGCGACAGCTGGTCCTGCGTGTCGAGGATCTGGAAGAGCTGGGGCAGCTTCGCGTCGCGATGATGGGCGCGCAGCATGCGGTTGCACAGGCCGTGGAAGGTGCCGATCCACATGCCGCGCGTGTTCACCGGCGTCAGCGCCGACAGCCGCAGCATCATCTCCCGCGCCGCCTTGTTCGTGAAGGTGACCGACAGGATCGACTGCGGCGTGGCCTGCCCGGTGGCGAGGAGCCACGCGATGCGCGTCGTGAGCACGCGCGTCTTGCCGCTGCCCGCGCCGGCGAGGATCAGCGCCGACGCGCCGGGCAGCGTGACGGCGGCGAGTTGCTCGGGATTGAGGTTCTCGAGGAGCTTCTGGGACATCGGCGCGACCGTGAAACGCGAATGATAGCGTGCCGCTATAATCGACCGCGCGATGCTGACGATCGAGGACGTACGAGGCGTTCCGCTGTTCGCCGCGCTGGCCCAGGCCGACGTCGATCGCCTCGTGCGCACGTCCGCCGACATCCGCCTGGCCGCCGGCGAGTTCGCCGTTCCCGAAGGCGGCGAGCGCGCGCTGTACGCGGTGCTCGCCGGCAGGATCGAGGTCGTGAAGAACTTCGACGGCGTCGAGCGCACCCTCGGCTGGCGCATGCCCGGGACGATCTTCGGGGAGGTGCCGATGGCGCTGGGATCGCCGTTCCCCGGCGGCTATCGGGCCGCCGAGCCGTCGCGCGTGATGCGCGTCGAGCCTCGCCAGTACTACGCGATCGCCGCGTCGTCCCCCGACGTCGCGCAGAAGGTCGGCGCGCTCGCGCGCGAGCGCATCGCGGGACTCGCCGGGCTCACCGCCGAGGCGACGAAGCGCGTCGCGACCGTGATCGGCGCGCGCTTCGACCCGGCGAGCGAGGCGCTGCGCCGTTTCCTGGCGCGCAACCAGGTCTCGCACGACTGGCTGACGCCCGACGCGCCCGAATGCGCGTCGCTGTGGTCCGCGCGTCCGGCGGACGACGATTTCCCGGTGGTGCGCCTCGGCGACGGAACGCTCGTGCGCAAGCCCGCGCTTCGCGACCTGGCGCCCCGCCTCGGCTTGCAGACCGCCGCTCGCCTGCCCGAGTACGACACGGCGATCATCGGCGGCGGGCCCGCGGGCCTCGCGGCCGCGGTGTACGGCGCGTCGGAAGGGCTGCGCACGCTCGTCATCGAGCGCGAGGCCCCCGGCGGACAGGCGGGCACGTCGTCGCGCATCGAGAACTACCTGGGCTTTCCCAACGGCGTGTCGGGCGACGAGCTCGCGAGCCGCGCCTTGCAGCAGGCGAAGCGCCTCGGCACCGAGATCCTCGTCACGCGCTCCGTCGCAGGCATCGACCCCGCCACGCGCGAGGTGATCCTCGACGGCGGCGACCGCGTGCGCGCCCGCACGTTCATCCTCGCGACGGGCGTATCGTGGCGCCGGCTCGCGGGCGAGGGCTTCGAGCGACTGGCCGGCAAGGGCATCTACTACGGCGCCTCGCGCAACGAGTCCGCGGCCATGCACGGGCAGGACGTGCACCTGATCGGCGCCGGCAACTCGGCCGGCCAGGCCGCGCTGCACTTCGCCCAGCACGCGAAGTCGGTCACGCTCGTCGTCCGCGGCGACTCGCTCGAGGCGAGCATGTCGCGCTACCTCATCGACCAGATCCGCGCGCAGTCGAACATCGGCTTGCTCCTGCGCTCCGAGGTCGTGGCGGCGCACGGCGCGTCGAGCGTCGATGCGATCGACGTGCGGGACCGCGAGGGCGCGACGCGGCGCGTGGGCTGCGGCGGCCTCTTCGTCTTCATCGGCGCCGACGCGGACACCGCGTGGCTGCCGCCGGAGATCGCCCGCGACGAGCGCGGCTACGTGCTCACGGGCGACGCCGTGGTGAGCGCCCGCCGCTGGTCGCACCACCGCGACCCGTTCCTGCTGGAGGCGAGCGTGCCGGGGGTGTTCGCCTGCGGCGACGTGCGCAAGAGCCCGATCAAGCGCGTCGCCTCGGCGGTCGGCGAAGGCAGCATGGCGATCGCCTTCGTGCACCAGTACCTGCAGGCCACGTCCGCAAAGGGCGGCTGAAGCGTCCGCTGCCGCTATAATCGCGCGCACCGGCAACGTCACCCTCCCGATGCCCCGCCCGTCCGTGCAGTCGCTTCCCGCCACCTCGGCGACGATGCGCTCCTTCGTGCATCTCATCCGCTCGGCGGCGCCGTACGTGCACGCCTTCCGCGGCAAGACGTTCGTCATCGCCTTCGGCGGCGAGGTGGTGGCCGACGACCAATTCCTAGGCGTCATCCACGACCTCAACCTGCTGCACAGCCTGGGCATCCGCCTCGTGGTGGTGCACGGCTGCCGTCCCCAGGTGGAGGCGATCCTCGCCGCGCAAGGCATTCCGAGCCGGTACGCGCACGGCGTTCGCGTCACCGACACCGACTCCATGGACTGCGTCCTCGAGGCCGCGGGGCAGGTGCGCGCGCGCATCGAGGCGCTCCTCTCGCTCGGCCTCGCCAACTCGCCCATGGCGGGCGCGCGCAATCGCGTCTCCACCGGCAACTACCTCACCGCCAAGCCGATGGGCGTGGTGGGCGGCGTCGACATGCTCTTCACCGGCGAAGTACGCCGCGTCGACACCGAGGCCATCCAGCAGCGCCTCGACGACAGCGACATCGTGC
>JBGAIS010000023.1:0-31156 GCA_044225355.1 Casimicrobiaceae bacterium
CACGGCGGCAGAGGCGGATTGAGCGGCGACAGCAAGGTCACGCGACGTACCCGCGCTCGAATCGCCCGAGCGCCACCAGCGCGCCGGCCTTCAGCGCGCACGGCACGCCCGCGTACACCCACGACAGCGCGCGAAGGGCATCGGCATCGCTCGCGCCCGGCGCGTAGCCCGCGAGGGCGAGAAGCGGCAAGGCGATCCCGGCCGCGAGCGCGAGGTTGACCTTGGTGGCGAGGGTCCACAGCCCGAAGTACGCGCCCGTCGAGTGCATCGTTCCCGAGCGCCCGATCACGTCTGCGAGGAGCGACGGGGGCAGCGCCAGGTCCGCGCCCAGCGCCAGTCCCGACGCGACGCAGATGGCCGCGAACGCGCGCGTGTCGCCCTCGCCCAGCGCGCCCGCCCACACGAACGCCGCGATGGCGAGCCACATCGCGTAGCGCCACGAGCGCACCTTGCCGACGCGCGCCGAGAGCGCGACCCACAGCGGCATCCCGGCGGCGCCTGCGACGAAGTAGAGCGCGAGGAAGAGTCCCTCGCGGCCCGGCGCCCGCAGCACGTCGGCGATGAAGAAGAGCACGAGCGTCGCCGGCACCGCCGACGCGATGCCGTTGCACATGAAGGCACCGAGGAGCCGCGCGAAGACGCCGTCCGACAGCGGCGCCCACAGCTCCGACGCGAGCGTGGCCGCCGGCGCCGGCGCGACGGCGCGAGCGGGTGCCGCGGCCAGCGTCAGCGCCGCGCACGCGACGCAGGCCACCGCGAAGACATACGCGAAGCGCGCGGCGCCCGCGGCGTCACCCTCCTGTCCGCCCAGCCATCCCGGCGCGACACTCGCGATCACGACGCCCACCAGCGCGAACGCTTCGCGCGTGGAGGTGATGCGCGTGCGCTCGACCGGGTCGGCCGAGAGCTCGGCGCCCCACGCGCCGTGGTTGATGGTCGCGAGGCTGAACGACGCGTAGACGATGAAGAGCGACCCGGCGAGCCACGCGACGAGATGCGTCCGCGCGAAGCCGGGGGGCGCGAAGAGCGCGATCATGCCGAGCGCGAGCCCCGGCACCGCGAGGGCGATGAGCCGCTTGCGCGACGCCGCGCGGTCGCTCGAAGCGCCCAGCAGCGGATCGATGATGCCGTCGCCCAGCCGCAGCACGAGCAGGACGGCGCCGAGCGTGCCGAGCGGCATGCCGAGGTGCTCGCCGTAGAACTTGGGCCGGTGCACGTAGAGCGGCAGCGCGGCCATCGCGAGGGGCATGCCGAGGAGGCCGTACGCCGCGAGGCCGGTGCGGGTCACGGCATGCCCAGCAGGCGCTGCCGGAAGTCGTCGCGCGACGTCCGCGGATCGAGCCAGATGCCGAAGAAGGCGCGCGCGAAGCCGGGATCGCTCACCTCGCCCACGAGCTTGCCGTTGTAGTAGTAACGGACGCCGCCGGCCGCCGTGTGCACGCCGGTCATGCGATCGCCGCGGCGGACGTCGGGGAAGATGCGCGTCATGTCGCGCAGCCATCGCGCGCGATCGTCCGCCGTGCCGTAGCCGAGCTTCGCGATCTCGTCCGCGCTGCGCTGCGCGATCTTGGCGCCGTCGAGGTCGCGGTGGTAGTGCAGGTCCAGCGCGTACGGCCCGCTCGACGGCCACTCGCGCGACCCGCTCCAGAACCAGCCGTCGTACACGGAGATGCCGTAGAACGTGAACTCGCCGCCGCCGCGGATGGCGACGTTCGGAAGGAGGTCGAGCACGTCGGGCGGCAGGGGCGGCGCGCGCTGGCCCTGCGCGCAGGCGACGCTCGCCAGCGCGAGGCCGGCGAGGCAGGCCGCGAGCCTAGCGCCGCGCGAGCGTGTACTGGGCGACATCGGTGGTGGCGGTGTCGAAGCCGGCGGCGCAGTACGCGAGGTAGAAGCGCCAGCAGCGGACGAACGCGTCGTCGAACCCCTGCGCGCGAATGGCCGGCAGCGCGTCGTCGAACGCGCCCAGCCATTGCCGCAGCGTCTCGGCATAGTCGCGGCCGAACGCGTGCTCGTTCACCAGCGTGAGGCCCGCCGCGCGCGCTTCCGAGAGAAGGCGCCCGCGCGACGGCAGCATGCCGCCCGGGAAGATGTATTGCTGGATGAAGTCCGACTGCGTGCGGTAGCGCTCGAAGCGGTCGTCGGCGATGGTGATGGCCTGGATGCACGCACGTCCCCCCGGCACCAGCGCGTCGCGGATCGTGCGGAAGTAGTGCGGCCAGAATCGCTCGCCCACGGCTTCGATCATCTCGATCGACGCCACGCCGTCGAAGGGCCCGCGCGCGTCGCGGTAGTCGAGAATGCGAAGCTCCGCGCGGTCGGCGAGGCCCGCGCGCGCGAGGCGGTCGCGCGCGTAGGCCGTCTGCGCGTCGGACAGGGAGATGCCGGTGACGCGGTGGCCGGCCCGCGCGGCCGTCTCGGCGAAGCCGCCCCAGCCGCAGCCGATCTCGAGGATGCGGCCGCCCTGCGCAAGGTCGAGCTCGGCGAGCGCGCGGTCGTACTTCGCCTGCTGCGCGTCGGCGAGCGGCCTGTCCGCGTGCCCGTCGAACAAGGCCGCGGAGTACGTCATCGTGCGGTCGAGCCAGAGGGCGTAGAACGCGTTGCCGAGGTCGTAGTGGGCGACGATGTTGCGGCGGGCCTGCGTGCGGGTGTTGGCGCGGCGGTGATGGCGAAGCCGCAGCAGCAGCCGAGCCCACCATCGACCGTAATACGCGCGCTCGAGCGCGGGCTGGTTGGCAGCGATCACGGTCAGGAGCTGGACCAGGTCGGGCGTGCTCCACCCGCCGTCCATATAGCCTTCGGCGAAGCCCACGTCGCCGCGCGCGAGGATGGCCGACGCCGCGCGCTGCGAGCGGAGCTCGAGTATCGCGGGCGACGTCTTGCCGTGCGCGACGGGCGCGCCGCCCGGGCCGAACACGTGGACCGCGCCGTCGGGCGCCGTGAGCTCGAGGCGCGCGCGGTCCATTTGCGAGAGGATCGCCGTCAGCACGCGCAGCGACGGCGACGCCTGCGCCCGCCGGATCGACAGCGAAGGATGCGCGAGCGTCACGCGCCCCTCGTGAGCGACTCGCGCGGCGGCGCGGGCTTCGCGAAGAACGGCACGCGGCGCAGCCACAGCCGGGCCGCCTGCCAGTGGATGCGCGCGATGACCCCGAGCGTGTACCAGCGGTAGCGCAGGAACAGCGTCCACGCCTTGCGCGGAAGCGCCTCGACGCGGCCCGAGATCGAGGTCGCGAGGAGCGGCGTCGCGTTCGAAGGCTCGTCGAAGTAGTCGATGCGCGCGAGCCAGCGGCCGGGCCCGAAGTGGAATCGGAACGTGTACTCGCCCTTCACCTCGCAGAACGGGGAGACGTGGAAGACCTTTCGCGCGCGCATCGTCTCGCCGGCGGCGATGGGGCGCGCGTCGTCATGCGCGAGGAGGTACGCGTGCGATTCGCCGAACGTGTTGTTGACCTCGGCCAGCACCGCGCGCACCGCGCCGGCCTCGTCGTGCGCGACCCAGAAGCTCACGGGATTGAACACGTAGCCCAGCATGCGCGGGAACGTGTAGAGCACGATCTCGCCTTCGCACGCGACGCCTTCGCGCGCGAGCAGGGAGCGGAGCCACGGCTCGAGCGGCGAGCCATCGCGTGCGCCGTGATCGCGATCGTGGAAGCTCACGAGTCCGCGGCGATTCCACATCGGCAGCTCGGGCAGGCGCGACAGCGGCAGGCGCAGGCAGAAGCCGGGGTAGGAGAACGCGTGCTCCTCGGGTCGTGAGCGCCGGTGCATGATCTCGCCCGCGACGAGGAAGCCCGCGTCCACGACTAGGCCGCCTCGCGGGCGGGAGCCGCGCTGCGGGTGCGCGCGATCGCGTCGGCGACGGCGTGCGCCGACGCCAAGCCGTCCTCGTGGAATCCGTAGCCCATCCACGCGCCCGCGAACCACGTGCGCCGCGTGCCCTGCATCGCGGCGAGCGCGCGCTGCGAGCTCACGGCGGCGGCGTCGAGCAGCGGGTGGTCGTACTCGAACTCGCGCAGGACGTGCGCGCGGCCCGGCTCGAAGGGCGGATTGAGCGTCACCACCACGGGCGTCGTGCACGGCAGCGGCTGCAGCTTGTTGATGAGGTACGACACGGCGACCGGCCGCGTGCCGTCGGGGTCGTGCGCCGTGAGGTAGTTCCACGCGCTCCACGCGCGGCGGGCGCGCGGGAGGAGCGCGGGGTCGGTGTGGAGGATCACGCGGTTGCGCTGATAGCGCACGTTGGCGAGGAGGCGGTCCTCGTCGAGCGACGCATCGGCCAGGAGCGCGCGCGCCTGGGGCGCATGGCACGCGAGCACGACCTCGTCGAAGCGCAGCACCTGGTCGCGGGCCTCGAGGAGCACGTGGTCCGCGCGCCGGCGGACCTCGTCCACGCGCGTCGAGAGGCGCACGTCGGGAAGGGTGGCGAGGATGCGATCGACGTAAGTGCGCGCGCCGCCGCGCACCGTGCGCCAGCGCGGCCGGTCGGCGAGCTGCAGGAGGCCGTGGTTGTGACAGAAGCGAACGAAAGAAGGCAGCGGGAACGCGAGGATGTCGCGGCGCGGCGACGACCAGATCGCCGCGGCCATCGGGAGCAGGTACCAGTCGCGGAAGGCCTGGCCGTAGCGCGACCTCCGGAGGAAGTCGCCCAGCGTGGTCGACCAGGTGGTGTCGCCGGTCAGGAGCGCCGTGGCCTCGCGGTTGAAGCGCACGATGTCGGCCAGCATGCGCCAGAACGCCGGACGCATCGCGTTGCGCGGCTGTGCGAAGAGCGAGGCCATGTCGGTGCCCGCCCATTCGATGCCCGCGGAGTCGACGCGGCAGGAGAACGACATGTCGCTGTCGACGCTCTCGACACCGAGCTCGCGGAAGAGCGCGACGAGCCTCGGGTAGGTGCGCTCGTTGTAGACCAGGAAGCCCGTGTCGACCGGGAACGCGCGCCCGTCGACCTCCACGTCCACCGTGGCGGTGTGACCGCCGGCGTACTCACCAGCCTCGAACAGCGTGACAGCGTGGCCCTGGCGCTGCAGGAGCCAGGCCGCCCCCAGGCCGGCGATCCCGGCCCCGACGACTGCGATACGCACGACGCCTCCCCAAGTTAACGCCCGTACGTTCGATACGCATCAACCTCGCGAGTGGATTCGGCGTCAGCCACCGGCCTTGCGGCGCAGCTGGGCCTCGATCTGCGAGACGAGCTCCTTCGACTCGGGCTCGACGTCGCTCACGTAGCTCGCGACGACCTTGCCGTCGCGGTCGATGAGGTACTTGTGGAAATTCCACTTGGGCGGCTGCCCGGTGGCGCGCACGAGGTCGGCGTACAGGGGATTGCGCGAGAGCTCGCTTACCGTGCCCTTCTCGTAGAGCGGGAACTGGACGCCGTAGGTGGTCCGGCAGAACTCGGCGATCTCCTTGTTGGTCCCGGGCTCCTGGCCGCCGAAATCGTTCGACGGGAAGCCGATGACCACGAGCCCGCGGTCCTTGTACTTGCGGTAGAGCGCCTCGAGGCCGTCGTACTGCGGGGTATAGCCGCACTTGCTCGCGGTGTTCACCACCAGCACCACCTTGCCCTGGTACTGGCAGAGCGACTGCGATTGCCCGGTCTGGAGCTGGTTGAACGTGTGACGAAGGAGCGCGGGGCAGCTTGCGGGCGCGGCGGCCGAGGCGGCCGGTGCGGCGGGCTGTGCCATCGGGGCAGGGGCGAAGAGCCCGGCTGCGACGGCCACGCCGGTGAGGATTTGAAGCGCGATTGTCCTGGACATAATCGGTGCATCCTCCTACCATTCACGCGTCGAACTGCTAGGTCCGCCCACCATTATCGACGTTTCGTCCAAGACAAGTCAATGAACCGCGACTCGCAGGTAACTTCCTTCAACATCAGCGCGGTCGAGCGCGACACCGGCTTCTCCAAGGACGTGCTCCGCATGTGGGAGCGTCGCTACGGCTTCCCCAAGCCCGACCGCGACGATAACGGCGAGCGCCAGTACGGCCCTGCCGAGGTGGGCAAGCTCCGCGCGATGAAGCGGCTCATGGACGTGGGCCTGCGCCCCGGCAAGATCATCGGCCTTTCGCTGCCTGAGCTCAACGCGATGGCCGACGCCCGCACGCCCTCGCGACGCGACGAGCTCGCGCCGGCCATCGAGCGCGACATCCTCGCCATGCTGACCTCGCACGACGTGCCCGCGCTCTCGGCGACGCTCGCGAGCCTCGTCATGCGCCAGGGCCTGCAGCGCTTCGTCCTCGAGACCGTGACGCCGCTCAACCGGGCGATCGGGGACGCGTGGATGCGCGGCGAGCTGCAGGTGTTCGAGGAGCACCTGTACACGGAGCAGGTCCACGTCGCCCTGCGCGCCGCCATCAATGCGCTGCCGCGCCAGACCGGCACGCCGCGCATCCTGCTCACGACGTTCCCGGCGGAGCAGCACGCGCTCGGCCTCCTCATGGTGGAGGCGCTCATGGTGCCCGAGGGCGCGCAGTGCATCTCGCTCGGGACGCAGACGCCGCTCATCGACATCCGGCGCGCGGCCATCGCGCACAAGGCGAGCATCGTGGCGCTCTCGTTCTCGAGCGCGTTCCCCCTGCGCCAGGCCACCGACGGCCTGGCGGCGCTGAGGCGCGACCTTCCCGGCCACATCACCCTGTGGGCGGGCGGGGAGATGACCCGGCGCGTCCGCAAGACGCTTCCGGGCGTCGTCCTCATCGCCGACCTCGCCTCCACCCTCGGCGCACTGCGGGCCTTCCGGACGCACCGGGTCCCGGGTCCGTAAAAGGCGCCGCATCCGGGCGTGGCCCCGTAGCGTATCTTTCGCACCCATGCTGTATCCCGACCTGTTCAAAGCCTTCGAGGCGGTCCGCTGGCGGCTCGACGACGACGTGCCGTGGGGCGAGTTCGACCCCGCCCGGCTCACCGAGGAGCAGGCGCTCACCGTCAAGATGAACGCCATCACCGAGTGGGCGGCGCTGCCGGCCACCGAGATGTTCCTGCGCGACAATCGCCACGACAGCGATTTCTGCGCGTTCATGTCGATCTGGTTCTACGAGGAGCAGAAGCACGCGCTGGCGCTCATGGAGTACCTGCGCCGCTTCCGTCCCGACCTCGTGCCGACGGAAGCCGAGCTCCACGCCGTGCGCTTCGAGTTCGATCCCGCGCCGCCCGCGGAGACGCTCATGCTGCACTTCTGCGGCGAGGTGCGGCTCAACCACTGGTACCGCTGCGCGGCGCAGTGGCACAGCGAGCCCGTCATCCGCAAGATCTACAGCCTCATCGCGCGCGACGAGGCCCGTCACGCGGGCGCGTACCTCAAGTTCATGAAGCGCGCGGTCGAGCGCGGCGGCGATGACGTCCGGCGCGCGTTCGCGAAGATCGGCGTCCTCATGTCGAGCACCGCGCGCACGCGAAAGCCCATGCATCCCACCAACCTGCACGTCAACGAGGGGCTCTTCCCGAACGACACGGTGCAAAGCCGCGTGCCGGACCCGGGCTGGCTCGCGCGCTGGCTCGACGAGCAGATACGCTTCGACCGCGCGTGGGAGACGCGCGTGGTCGGCATGATCCTCACCAACCTGTCGCTGCTGTTCGAGCGCACGTTCGAGTCGGTGCAGGACCTCAATCGCTACCGCAAGGGGTTGGGGCCCGCGTAGCGAGGGCAAGCCGATAGAATGGACGGCGTGTGGATCGCCGTCTATTTTGCAGTGGTGGTGGCCGTGGGGCTCGCGGGCTACCTCGCGTGGGCCGCATGGTCGGTCGCGCACGGCGCGGCGACGTGGCCGTTCGTCGCGGGCCTTCCGCTCTTCTATCTCGCGTTCCCGCTCTTCTTCACCACCCTGTGGACGCTGCTGGGCTGGTGGTGGCGCTCGCCCGCCCCCGGCGAGCGGCGCATGTCGTGGAGCCGGCGCGCGCGCTTTTTCGTCGACGAGGTCCTGTGCCACGCGCAGGCGCGCAAGATGATCCTCTACGCGTGGCTGATGCCCGACCCTCCGCCGGCGCGCGCGGCGCTGCCTGTCCTGCTGCTCCACGGGATCGGGTGCAACGCCGCGGTGTGGACCACGATGCGCCGCTACCTCGAGGGCGAGGGCCTGGGCCCGGTATACGCGCTGTCTTACGGGCCGCCGTTCGCGGCCATCGCGACCTTCGCGCCCCAGGTGGCGGACAAGATCGCGCAGATCGAGCGCGACACGGGCGCAACGCAGGTGGTCATCGTGGGCCACAGCATGGGCGGGCTCGTCGCGCGCACGTACCTTCGAATCTACGGCGGCGCGCGCGTGCGGCGCGTGGTCACGCTGGGCACCCCGCACGCGGGCAGCCGGCATGCGTGGCTCATGAGCGGAGCCTCGCTTGCGCAGATGCGTCCGGGAAGCGCCTACCTCGCGACGCTTGTCACGCCCGACGAGCGAGAGAAGGGCGTGCCCATCGTGTCGCTCTGGTCATGGCACGACTCGATGGTGACGCCGCAGACGTCGTCGCGCCTCGACTGGACGGAGAACATCGTGCTCGATGGCATCGCCCACAACGCGATGCTGGGCGACCCGGAGGTGATGCGCCGCGTGGCGGGCGAGATACGAAAGGCTCGCGGCGACGCTACCAGTGGATCCCCTTCGTCAGCGACGCGAATGCGATCTGCTCCGGCGTGAGCTCCTGCGGCGGCGCGACGTCGCCCGGCTTCTTGCCCTGCGCGGCGGCCGAGTCCGGGAACATGTTGAACGCGGTGTTGAGGAGGATCTGCGTGATGCGCGGCGCGATGGCGTGCGATATCGCGCCGAAGATGCCGAGGCGCGTCGCGATGCGCACGGACTTGTAGACGATGGCCTCGACCACCAGGTCCGCGGCCTCCTCGGGCGACAGCGTGGGCACGTTCTCGTACATCTTCGTGGGCGCGATCATCGGCGTGCGAACGAGCGGCATGTTGATGGTCGTGAAGTTGATGCCCTTGTCCAGGAACTCGGACGACGCGCACGCCGAGAACGAGTCGAGAGCGGACTTCGACGCCACGTATGCCGAGAATCGCGGCGCGTTCGAGAGCACGCCGATCGACGAGATGTTGATGACGTGGCCCTGCCGCTGCTCGATCATCTTCGGCAGGAAGCCCATGATGAGCCGCAGCGCGCCGAAGTAGTTGAGCTGCATCGTCCGCTCGAAGTCATGGAAGCGGTCGAACGAGTTGATGACGCCGCGGCGGATCGACCGCCCCGCGTTGTTGACGAGGTAGTTGCAGGTGCCGTGCTCCTTCAGCACGCGCGCGACGAGCGCGTCGCACGACGCCAGGTCGGAGACGTCGGCGGTGTACATCCAGCACTTGCCGCCCGCGGCCTCGATCTCGTGCTTGGTCTCGACGAGCTTCTCCTCGCCGCGAGCGACGAGGATCACCTTGGCGCCGGCGCCGGCCAGCTTGATCGCGGTGGCCTTGCCGATGCCCGACGAGCCGCCGGTGACGACGACGACCTTGTCGCGCACGCGGCCCGACAGGCTGCGGTCGATGAAGAGGTCGGGGTCGAGGTTGCGCTCCCAGTAGTCCCAGAGCTTCGGCGCGTAGTCCTCGAGGTGAGGCACCGTGATGCCCGAGCCCTTGAGCGCCTTCGTGGCTTCCCGGTTGTCGTAGCGCGTGGGCCAGTTCACGAACTGGAACACGTCCTTCGGGATGCCGAGGTCGGTGAGCACCGCGCGCACCATGCGCTTGACCGGCGCGAGCGAGCCGATGCCGTACATCACCGGCGCCGGGATGAAGCCGAACATGCGCGCATTGAGGCGCATGGTCATCTGCGGCGCGTGGCCCGCCTTGGCGAAGATGTTGAGGACCTCGCCGATGCGATGCGGGTCCGGATCGGTCAAGTGGAAGCACTTGCCTTCGAGCCCCTTCTTGTGCGCGAGATAGTCGAGCGCGTTCGCCACGAAGTCGACGGGCACGATGTTGATGCGGCCGCCCTCGATGCCGAGCATCGGCACCCAAGGCGGGAAAATCTCGCGCATCTTCTGCAGGAGCTTGAAGAAATAGTAGGGCCCGTCGATCTTGTCGATGTAGCCCGTCTTCGAGTCGCCGACGACGAAGCCCGGCCGGTAGATGCGGAAGGGTCGCTTGTACTCGTTGCGCACGACGGCCTCGGAGTCGTGCTTCGTCTTGAAGTACGGGTGGTCCAAGTCCTCGGCCTCGTCGAACATGTCCTCGCGGAATACGCCGTCGTACAGGCCCGCGGCGGCGATGGAGCTCACGTGGTGGAAGCAGCCCACGGCCGCGGCTTGCGCGAACTCGATCGCGTGGCGCGTGCCGCCGACGTTGGCCTCCTGCTGCTCCTCCGCGGTGGCCTTGAGGTCGTAGATCGCCGCGAGGTGGAAGAGGTGGTCGATCTTGCCCTTCAGCTTCTTCACCTCGGCGTCGGACACGCCCAGGTTCTTCTTCGACAGGTCCCCCACGACGGGGATCACGCTCTTCGCGTCCGCGCCCCATTCCTCGCGCATCGCGTCGAGCTTCTTGAGCGACCCTTTGCGCACGAGCACGTAGATGGGCTCCCCGCGCTTCATGAGGTTGCGCATGAGGAACTGCCCGATGAAACCGGTGGCGCCGGTGACGAAGTAGGCCATCGCTTGGTTGCTCCTCGCGCGGATCGTGACGGTGGGCGGCCCGGCTCTCGCGGCCGGCTCCTTCGGCCGGCGATTGTACGCTCCCGGCGCGCCGACTTTAGTATGATTGCTCTAAGGCCGCCCTCTAGAATCGTCGAGCGCGTCGAGGCTTTGGACAAAGGGGTGATCGCAATGCTCAAGAAGGCTCGTGCCGGCATGGCCGGCGGCGAAGGCGGTTCGGGGAAGGACGAATCCCCATCGGTGCTCGACTCGTCGCGCAGCATCTGGCTCGCCGGGCTCGGCGCGTTCTCGCGCGCTCAGGCCGAGGGCATGCGGATGTTCGACACCCTCGTCAAGCAGGGCGAGGCGCTGGAGACCAAGACGCGCCAGGCGGCCGCCGATACCGCGGCGGCGGCGCGAGGCGCTGCGAAAGCCAAGGTGAAGGAAGTGAAGGCAGGCGTGGGCGGAACGTGGGACAAGCTGGAGCAGGTGTTCGAGGATCGCGTCGCGCGAGCCCTCGCGAAGCTCGGCGTCCATACGCAAAGCGACGTCTCGCGCCTGACCGAGCGGGTGGACGCGCTCTCCGAGGCCGTCAACGCGCTCATCAAGGCGTCCGGCGCGAAGGCCCCGGCGCGCAAGCGCGCGGCATCGCCCAAGGCCGTGAAGGCCGCGGCCGCCAAGGCGTCGCCCGCGAAGAAGGCGGCGAAGAAGAAGGCCGCGAGGAAGAAGTCTCCGGCGGCGTAGGAAGCGGGCGCCGCTATTCGCGGTTGAGCTTGTCGACCTGCTTCACGTAGTTGGTCATCGCCTCGTCCTTGCTCATTCCCTTGAGCTTGGACCACTCGTCGTACTTGGCGCCGCCCACGAAATCGAGCGCGCCCGGCCGCGCGCCGGTGACGTCGCCCTCGGTGGCCTGCTTGTAGTACGAGTAGAGCTTGAGGAGCGTCTTGTTGTCGGGGCGCTTCTTCGTTTGCTTGGCCGCGGCGGCCGCGGCCTCGAACTTGCTCTTCAGGTCGTCCTTCTTCGCTGTGGCCATCGGTCTCCTCCGGGGCGTCGTGCGTTCGCGTTTCATGCTACTTTAGCGTGAACGCAAAGCCCCGCGCAATTCCGCACAGTGCCCGCGCCCCGACGCGTCAAGATCTCCGCGGTCGATACCGCATGGCTGCGCATGGACCGCCCGCAGAATCTCATGATGATCTGCGGCGTGCTCCTGTTCCGCGAGCGCCTTTCGCTCGCGCGGCTGCGCCGCGTCATCCGCGAGCGCTTCGCGGTTTTCAAGCGATTCCAACAGCGCCCCGTCGCGCTTCCCGGCGTGTCGTTCTGGGAGGACGATCCGGGGTTCGACGTCGATCGCCACGTCGTTCGCACGTCGCTGCCCGGCGCCGGGGGTCGCGACGAGCTGCAGGCGCTGGTGTCGCGCCTCGCCACCACGCCGCTCGATCCCGCGCATCCGATGTGGCAGTTCCACCTCGTCGATCGCTACGACGGTGGCAGCGCCATCGTCGCGCGCATCCATCATTCGTACGCCGACGGCATCGCGCTCGTGCGCGTGATGCTGTCGATGACCGACGCGGGCCCGGACGGGCCCCCCGCAATGCCGTTCGCGCCGCGGCCGCGCAAGCGCGAGCCCGACGACGACGTGCTCTCGCAGCTCCTGGCGCCCATCGAGGGCGTGCTCGGCACCGCGAAGAAGCTGGGTGCGACGCTCGTCGAGAAGGGCGCCGACCTCTGGTCCGATCCGTCCAAGGCGGTCGCGCTCGCGGAGCAGGGAACCGCCTTGACGCGCGAGGTCGCGAAGCTCGCGCTCATGCCGCAGGATTCGCCGACGCGCTTCAAGGGCTCGCCCGGCGTGGACAAGCGCGTCGCGTGGACGAGCGCGTTGTCGCTCGACGAGGTGAAGACCATCGGCCGCGCGCTCGACGCGTCGGTCAACGATGTCCTGCTCTCGTGCGTGGCGGGCGCGCTGCGCGGCTACCTGGCCGACAAGGGGGACGAGACCGGCGACGTGATGATGCGCGCGCTCGTCCCCGTGAACCTGCGCCCGCTCGACAAGGCGTACAAGCTCGGCAACCAGTTCGGGCTCGTGTTCCTCGACCTGCCGATCGGCATCGACAATCCCGTCGAGCGCCTGTACGCGGTGCGCGCCAACATGACCGCGCTCAAGGGCTCGGCGCAGCCGGTGCTGGCGCTCGGCCTGCTCGCCGCGATGGGATCGGGGCCGAAGGCGCTGCAGGACGTCCTGCTGCAGGCGCTCGCGCGCAACGCATCGAGCGTGATGACCAACGTGCCCGGGCCGCAGCAGCCGCTCTACCTCGCGGGCGCGCCCATCGCGAGCCTCATGTTCTGGGTCCCGCAGTCGGGGGACATCGGCATGGGCGTGTCGATCATCTCGTACAACGGCGCCGTGCAGTTCGGCGTGATCACCGACGCCGGGCTTTGCCCGGACCCCGACCGCATCGCGGAGCGCTTCGGCGCGGAATTCGAGAAGCTCGTGCTCACGACGCTGATGGCGCCGTGGCCTCGCGACGGCGACCTCGATCCCTCGGAGGCCGCGGCCGCCGTGGCGTGAAGGCTACGGCCAGGCGGGATACGTGTTGGGAGCGAGGAACGCTTCCTTGAGGTACGGGTTGAGCGGCACCACGAGGTCCTTGGTGTTGAACCACTTGGCGTAGATGCGGCGGATCTCGCCCGACTGGAAGAGGTCGATGAGGGCGCGATTCACCACTTTCTCGAACGCGGGCTCGTCCTTTCGCATCATGATGGCGTAGGGCTCCACCGAGAGATACTTGCCCACCACCGCGTAGTCGTCGGGCTTCTTCGACTTGGAGATGAGGCCGTACAGGAGCACGTCGTCCATCGGGAAGGCGACCGCCGTGCCGTCGTCGACGGCCTTGAACGAGTCGCCGTGGTCCTTCGACTCGATGATCTTCATCTTGAGAAGGCGCTCGTCGTTCATCGCCTTCATCATCTTCTCGCTCGTGGTTCCGAGGGTCACGACGATGGTCTTGCCGCGCAAGTCCTCGATCGAGTTCACGTTGGACGACTTCTTCGCGAGCATCTTGATGCCCGCCACGAACGTCGTGTAGGCGAACGCGACGTCCTTCTGCCGGTCACGCGTGTTCGTGGTCGAGCCGCACTCGAGGTCGATCTTGCCCTCGCGCAGCGCCCCGATGCGATTGGACGACGACACGGGCACGAACTTGACGTCGAGCCTCGGCAGCTTGAGCTCCGCCTTGACCGCGTCGGCGACGCGCAGGCAGAGGTCGACCGAGTAGCCCTGGGGCTGCTTTTGAGCGTCGAGGAACGAGAACGGAACGCTCGATTCGCGCACGCCGACGAGGATGGTCCCCGTGTCGCGGATGCGCTTCAGCGTGTCGATGGACGGCGCCGGTGCCGGCGCGGGCGCCGCCGCCGCGGGCGCGGCCTTGTCCTGCGCCCACGCCGCGTGCGGCAAGAAGCTCATCGCGGCGGCGGCCGCGAGCCAGCATGTACGGATCAGCATCCCGCGCTCCCCTAGTGGACCCTTCGCTTTCTATTCTAGCTCCGACTTGGCGTGCTCGACGTCGAGGCGCTCCATGGCGTCGGCAGGCTTGCGCGCCGCGGCTGTCTCGTACAGCTTGGTCGCGTCGGCGATCTTGCCCTTGCCGAAGAGGAGCAGCACGCCGTTGCCGTACTCGATGTGCGCGATGGGCGACTCGGGGAAGAGCTTGATCGCCTTCTCGAAGTGCTCGACCGCGGAGTCCTTCTTGGCGCCGTAGGTGACGGCGGCCACGATGCCGCCGACCTTGTCGATGACCTCGGCCTGGTAGGCGCCGTAGCCCGTGTGCGCCTCGGCGTGCTTCGCGTCCAGCTTGATCGCCGCGAGGAGCGCCTCCTTGATCTTGCTGCCGTAACCCTGCGTGAGGGCCTTGGCCACGGAGATGCCCTGGCTGTAGCGGCCGAGCGCGAACGCATAGAGGTACTGCGCGTTGGCGTCCTTGGGGGCGGACGCGCGTCGCTCCTCCGCCATGCCGGACGCCTCCTCGAGGAGGTCGATCTTCGCCTTGTCGGACTTCTCGAGGTAGTTGGCGTACACCACCTGCGCCTTCACCGCGGCATTGATGCCCGCGCCGCCCGCCTCGGTGCCCGCCTCCACGGCCTGCTGGAAATCGCCGGCATGGAAATGCCGCCACGCCTCGAGCACGCCTTCGTCCTTCGGGAACGGCTCGCCGTCGCCCTTGTGCAGCCGCGCCCAGCTCTTCTTGAGGCCGGCGGCGTCATACGCGTACGCCTTGTCCGCATGCGGGAACTTCGCCCACTTCTTCGCCATGTCTTCCTCCGGTGGGACCGCTTAAAGGTAGTCTTCGCCGAGGCGCTCGAAGAGCGCGCGGCCGTCGCCCACGAGGAACGGCGCGACGAGCGCGAGCACGTGATAGGCCGCGAGATCGAGATTGACGCCATTGCCGCCGGCGGCGCCGTGCGCGGCGCCCACGCGCTGCCAGGACATCCAGTATGTCGCGACCAGCGTCGCATTCTGCGACAGGGCGGCGAGCTCGCGCTCGCTCGCGCGCATGCGATTCGTGCGCACGAGGCTGCGGCACAACTCTAGCATGGTGAGCCGGAATCGCTGGAGGTGGTCGGCCACGCGCAGCGCGAGCTTGCGGTTGCGCGACGTGATCTCGTCCAGGTCGCGGTAGAGGAAGCGGTACTCGTGCATGCGCTCGAGCACCACGTGGAGGAAGAACCAGAGGTCCTCGACCCCCGGCGGAGGATCGTCGGGCACGGCGAGGAGCGGCGCGACGCCCTTCTCGTACGCCGCGAACAGCTCGCCGATGATGTCGTCCTTGTTGCGGAAGTGGTAGTAGAGGTTGCCCGGGCTGATGTTCATCTCGTCGGCGATGTCCGCCGTCGTGACGTGCGGCTCGCCTTCGCGATTGAACAGCGAGAGGCTCGTCTCGAGGATGCGATCGCGCGTGCGACGCGGCGGCTTGCGCATCCGGCGCGCTTAACGGGCGTTGGCCACCGCCCGCTCGAGCTGGTCGAGCGTATGCGTGAGCTCGCGCGCGGTGGTGCGCACGGTGGCGTGCGCGGCATCCGGCCGCAGCGGACGCGGGTCCGTCAGCGCCGCGGCGATGGTCCGCGCCGGCTGGTCGAGGCGATCGCGGCGGATAGCGATGCCGTGCTTGCGCAGGAGCGGCTCGAGCGACGGCGCGCGGGCCGCGAGGCTCTGCCGCGTCTTCGCGAAGGCGAGCGCGCACAGGCGCTTGCGCTGCCAGTAGCTGAAGATGTTGGCGAAGAACATGTCGGCGTCCTCGCGCTCGGGCTCGAACAGCACGATGTCGGACTTGGGGTATTGGTCGCGGTAGCGCTCCATGCCCACGCGCATGCGCGAGTGGATCATCGCACGGAACGTCTGGCCGAGCACCAGCGGCAGGCCGCCCTGGTTGAGCTTGTCGTGGCTGATGTGCCCGAGGTGCTGCGCCGCGCTCGCGTCGAACGGGACGAGCGGGTTGACGCACAGCAGGAGCGACACCCCTTCCTCGAGCGCGACCGACGCGTGCAGCGTCTTGTTGAGCGCGCCGTCGACGTAGTAGCCGCCGTCGATCAGCACCGGCGGGAAGAGGCCCGGCAGCGCGCTCGACGCCTCGATGGCGCGCGAGATGGGCACATGCGAGTGCTCGCGCGGCCCGAAAACCACCGGCGCGCCGGTGTCGAGGTTGGTGGCGACGAGATAGAGCTTGCGCGAGAGCTTGCGGAAGTCGTTCGTGCGGCCCGGTGCGGCGAAGAGGCGCGCCAGGAATCGGTCGATGGCGCGGTTGTCGAACACGCCCGTCGGCAGGGCCTGCGAGAGCGTCGAGAACGACTCCAGCACGCCGCGGTGGAAGGGATCGCGCAGGTACTGCAGCGTGGCGCGCGCGGCGAGGGAAGGCAGCGAGGTGATGCATCGCCAGAACTCGCCGACGGCGGGCCGCAGGAAGATCTCGGGCTTGAGCGCGGCGTCGTCGCCTTCCTCGATGAAGAGGCGGTACATCTGCGCGGGCGAGATGCCGTTGGCGAGCGCGGCCGATACGAAGCCGCCCGACGAGACGCCCACGTAGACGTCGAGGTCGGTCAGGTCGAGGCCCTCGAGCGAGTCGGCCAGCGCGAGCAGCGCACCGACCTCGTAGATGCCGCCGAGCGGTCCTCCGCCGGCGAGCGCGAGGCCGATGCCGCTCTTCTTGCGCGACGGCCGCCTGGGGCCGCTCGACTCCGGGTTGCGCCGACGCGCTCCGGCGCGCGCGGGTCGCCCGGATGTCGCCTTGTCCGGCATGGTGCTCCTCATTGGGCGTGGAGGGGCGTTCTTTGCGACACGCGCCCCTTCACGCCGAATGGTAGCGGAGAATTACTTCGCCGTGCGGCCCTTGGCGCGGCGCTTCGCGGCCTTCGCGGGGCGCGCGGCCTTCGCGCGCTTCGCCGCGCGCACGGGCTTCGCCGCAGCGGCCTTCACGGGGAGGATCGACTTCGGCAGGTTGCTCTGCACGAGCGTAACCGCGGTGCCGGCGGCCTGGCGCACCGTGGCCTGCACGGTCGTGCGCGCCCGCTTCCACATCGCGTTCGCCCTGGTGAACGAGCTGTCGATGCGATCGCCGACGAGCCGGAGCGTCCGCGACTCGACGAGCGTGCCTTCCTTCACGAGCGTGCGGAACACGCTGCTCGCCTCGGTCTGCGCCCATTCGCGGGTGACGACGGCGGCGCCCAGGCTTGCGAGCCAGACCTGGCGCGAGGCGTTGATCACGGGGCTTTGGATGCGGATGTCGTTCGTGCGCATGATGCTCATCTCCTTCGTGTGTCGCGCGCGAGGACGCGCGCTCTCGACGAAGAAGACTACGGGCGATGGTCTAGAGCAATCACACTAATGATTGCGCCATCTGCGAGGCGAGCCGCGCGGCGAATCCGTAGATCGACAGCTGCGGATTGGCCCCGATCGACGTCGGGAAGAGCGAGCCGTCGCACACGTAGAGGTTGTCGAGGTGGTGATGGCGACCGTCCGTGTCCACGACCGCGCGGCGAGGATCGGGCCCGAGCGGCGCGCCGCCCATCACGTGCGCGGAGACGACGCGCGTGTACAGCGGGCGGAGGTCGAAGCGCTCGATGGCGGCCTTCGCGGTGGCGAGGCTCGTGAACGGCGCCCCGAAGCCGTGCGCGGGCGACACGGACTTGGCGCCGGCCGCGAACTGCACCTCCGCCATCGCGAGGAACGCGCGGCGCGCGCCTTCCCAGACGAAGGGCGTGAGCGGGTAGTCGAGCACCGGCGTGCCGTCGTCGCGAAGGCGCACGGTGCCGCCCGCGCTTGCGGGATTGAAGCCGTCGCGCAGGAGCGCGATCACCACCTGCATGTGGCGGAAGCCGCGCATCCACTTCGCGTGCTGCGTGCCGTCGTCGGGCAGCGTGGTGGCGGTGAGGAGAGGATGCAGCGGGGGCACCTCGAGCTTGAATCCCATCGGCCCGTCGATGGGGTGCGTCTCGAGGAAGTGGTCGGAGTAGATCGACTGCGGCGCGCCCGCGAAGCCGTCGATCGTCTCGGGCATGTCGGCCGCGCTCACCACCGACGGATGCAGGAACGTCCGCCGGCCGACGATCGCGGCGGGATCGGGAACGTGGCTCCGCAGGAGCAGCGCGGGCGTGCCGATGGCCCCGGCCGCCGCGACGTACGCGCGGGCGCGAACGTGCACCTTGCGCGACGTCGGGACGAGGCCCGCCGCGTCGAGGGCGCGCGCCTCGAGCGTGCGCACCTTGTCGCCGGCCAGGAGGAAGCGCTCGGCGCGCACGCGGGTGACGAGCGTCGCCCCGCGCTCGAGCGCCGCGGGAATCGTGGTCACGAGCATCGACTGCTTGGCATTGGTGGGGCAGCCCATGCCGCAGTAGCCCAGGTTCCAGCAGCCCTTGACGTTGCGCGGGATGGCCGGCGTGACGATGCCGAGCACCGCGGCGCCGCGCAGGAGCGCGCGGTTGTTCGCGTTGGGCTCCACGAGCCACGGGGCGATCGACAGCCGCTCCTCCATGCGCTCGAACCACGGCGCCATGTCGTCGACGGAAAAGCCCGCAAGCCCGAATTCGCGCGCCCACCACGCGAGCGTCGCGGGCGGCGTGCGGAACGAGCTCGTCCAGTTGACCGTCGTGCCGCCGCCGACACAGCGGCCCTGCAGGATGTTGATCGCCTTGTCCGCGGTCTTGCGCGCCGCGGACTCCTGGTACAGCTCGGGATACGCCTGCGCCTCTCGCATGCGGAAATCGGAGGACGAGCGCAGCGGGCCCTCCTCGAGGATCACGACGGCGAGCCCGGCGCGCGCGAGGATCTCCGCGGCCGTACCGCCGCCCGCGCCGCTGCCGACGATCGCGACGTCCGCCTCGAGCATGACGTCGTGCTCGGCGCGGGAGGCGTCGATCACGCTCCAGCCCGCGCGCAGGCCTGCCTGGATGGGATCGGCGATGCTCATTCGAGGGGCGGCGGGCCGGGATAGCCGATCGCCGGCCAAGCGTCGGGGTTGCCGTACCACGCGGCGAACGTGAGCTGGTGCAGCGCGTCGTACGCGGCGCGCAGGAGCGTGGTCGAGCTGTCGCGGCAGCGGTCTAGGAAGCGCCGGACTTCATCCGGGGCGGCCTCGTTCCAAGGCGAGGACACGCGGACGAAGGCGATGCGCACCGGCGGCAGCGCGAGCAGCGCGATGAGCTGGGAGAGCTCCTTGCGCGCATCGGGGGCGAGGCCCGCGACGGCGACGTCGATGCCGTCGAGCGTCCGCGCGAGCGCCGCGTCGCGCGCGGCGCGATCCGTCGGCAACGCGCCGTCGAGGAGGACCGGCGCCACCGCGGCGAACACCGACTCGCCGTCCGCGTCGAGCGCGCGGCGCGCGACGCCGCTTGCGGGCGCGTGCGGACCCCGCAGCCAACAGGCCGCGGCGAGGGCTGCCGTTCCGGCGATGCCGGCGGCGATGAACGTGCGACGGGAGCGATTCACGATGGCGGCACGACCTTAATCGGCGCGCCGTAGAGCATTCAATCTAATGGACCGGCGGCATGCCGCTCGCGCGAGGTCGCCTGCTAGACTCGGCCCACGACTGTTGCCGCAAGCGCACCGATGGCCGAGCAGGATCCCCGTTCCACCGCCGCAGGCAGCGCGCTCGTGCGCGAGCTGGAGCGCGTGCAGCGCCTCAACGCCGAGCGGCGCCACAACCCCATCCTCGCGGGCGCGCTCGAGCGGCTCGCCGACTGGCAGGCGCGGCGCCTGCGGATGACGTACGCCGACCTCGCGGCCGACAAGCGATATACCGCCGCCATCCAGTTCTTCCAGAACGACCTCTACGGACCGGGCGACTTCAGCCGGCGCGATGCCGACCTCGCGCGCGTCGTGCCGATGATGGTGAAGATGGTGCCCGACGGCGTCATCGTGACGATGGCGCTGTCGATGGAGCTCAATGCGCTCTCGCAGGAGCTCGACCGCGTCCTTCTCTCGCGCCTGCCGCGCGCCGACGGCCACTTCAGCGTCGCGGAGTATTGCAAGGCCTACCGGCGCGCCGGCAACTTCCCGCTTCGCAAGCGCCAGGTCGAGCTCATCGGGCAGATCGGCGGCGCGCTCGACCGCTACGTCCAGAAGCCGCTCGTGCGCACCGCGCTCGCGATGATGCGGCAGCCCGCGCGACTCGCGGGCCTGTCCGCGTTGCAGGATTTCCTGGAGCGCGGATTCGCTGCGTTCCGCGGCATGGGGGGCGCGCAGGCGT
This sequence comes from Casimicrobiaceae bacterium, assembly GCA_044225355.1. Taxonomy (GTDB): domain Bacteria; phylum Pseudomonadota; class Gammaproteobacteria; order Burkholderiales; family Casimicrobiaceae; genus VBCG01. The sequence continues at coordinate 20,278 of JBGAIS010000023.1, forward strand.
TCCTCGCCACGGTCGACGAGCGCGAGACGCAGATCATGGACGCGATCATCGACGGCGCGTACGACCCGTTCCCCGATCCCCTGGCGTTCCGCCTGTCCTCGCAGCCGGTCGCCTGAGCGTTCGCCCGGCGCGCTCAGGCGCTCTTCACGAGCTTGTCGAGCTGGGCGCTGATCTCGCGCTCGAAGCTCGCTTTCAGCGGCGTGAGCAGGAAGCCCAGGCTCACGTCGAGCGCGATCTTGTCCTTGGTCACGCGCATCTCGCCCGTCACGCCGGGGCGCTCGAACTCGATCGTGTCGCCGTTCCAGGCGTAGTCGAGGCCGAAGCGCTGCTGGAGGTCCTTGGCGACCTTCTCGGCGGCGGCTTTCGCCTTCTTGTGGGGCAGGTCGTGCTTGCGGGCGACGGAGATGGTGGCCATGCGAAAAAGTATACGGCCTGTCGCTCGCGCGTCCGCCAAGACGAGCCGTGCCTGCGCGGCGATGGCCGTGCCGCCCGTCGACGGCGGCGTCGGTCGCGCCTGGTAGGCACCCGCACCGGGGGCCCCTCGCCGCATTTGGCACGGGACCGCCGGATTCCCGCATCTGCCGCCCCGCCGCCGGTGAGCCAACTTGACAGCCGGCCGCAAACGAACATAGGATTAAAACAATCGTTTGAATGAGGCGTCGGATTCGTGTCGCCGTAAGGCAGGCGCATCCCAAGTCGGACGGAGGGCAAGGAACGTGGAAGCCAGGGTCATCCCGCTGAACGCCGGTCCGGCCGCGACCAAGTCGCGCATCCTCGACGCGGCCGAGACGCTCTTCATGGAGCACGGGTTCGAGGCCACGAGCCTGCGCCTCATCACCAATGCGGCGGGCGTCAACCTGGCGGCCGTGAACTATCACTTCGGCAGCAAGGAGGAGCTCTTCCAGGCGGTGCTCACGCGGCGCCTCGATCCCATGAACCAGTCGCGGGTGGCGCTCCTCGATCGCTACGAGCGCGAGGGCGCGCCCGGCGCGGTGGCCTGCGAGCGCATCCTGGCCGCGCTCTTCATCCCCGCGCTGGAGCTCGCGCGCGATCCCGCGCGCGGCGGCGTCAACTTCCTGCGGCTCCTGGGCCGCGCGTACGCCGATCCCGCGCCGTTCATCCGGCAGTTCCTGTCGGCGCAGTACGGCCCGATGATCGGCCGCTTCAAGGACGCGTTCGCCCGCGCGCTGCCGCAGCTCCCGCGCAAGGAGCTCTCGTGGCGCCTGCACTTCATCATGGGCGCGCTGTCGTACACGCTGGCGGGCACCGACGCGCTCAAGATCATCGCCGAGCTGAATCCCGTCGAGACCGACAACGACGAGCTCCTCCTGCGCCGCCTGGCGCCGTTTCTCCTGGCCGGCCTCAATGCGCCCCTGCCGGAGCTCTCCGAGGTGTCGCCGCTCATTGCCTCGCCGCAATGACGCCACCATCTCCGGAATAGAAAGGAACCGTGATGCTCACCCTCCTCTGGATCGTCGCCGTCGTCGCGGGCGGACTCGCGCTCGCCTACGTCAACGCATCCGGTCGCGCCTGGATCGCGGGCATCGCGGTGGCGCTGGGCGTCGCGTTCGCGACCCACGCGCTGCCGCTCCTTCTCACGCTGTTCCTCGCCGTGACCTTCGTCGCGCTCGCCATCGCGCTCGCGGTGCCGTCGCTGCGGCGCAAGCTCGTGAGCGATGCGGCGCTCGCCGCGTTCCGCAGGGTGATGCCGCCCATGTCGCAGACCGAGCGCGAGGCGATCGAGGCCGGCACCGTGTGGTGGGACGGCGAGCTCTTCTCGGGCAAGCCCGACTGGCGCCGGCTCCTTGCCACGCCCGCGCCCGCGCTGACGGGCGACGAGCAGCGCTTCCTGGACGAAGAGGTCGAGGCGCTGTGCGCGATGGCGACCGACTGGGACGCGAGCAGCGTCCACCGCGACCTGCCGCCGCACGTGTGGCAGTTCATGAAGGACAAGGGCTTCTTCGGCATGATCATCCCGAAGGCGTTCGGCGGGCTGGGCTTTTCCGCTTACGCGCATTCGCAGGTCATCACGAAGCTCTCCACGCGCTGCGGCACGAGTGCGGTGACGGTGATGGTCCCGAACTCGCTCGGGCCGGGCGAGCTCCTCGTGCATTACGGCACCGACGCGCAGAAGCAGCACTACCTGCCGCGGCTCGCGAAGGGACTCGAGATCCCCTGCTTCGCGCTCACGAGCCCCGTCGCGGGATCGGATGCCGCCGCCATTCCCGACTACGCGTTCGTTCGCTGGGGCGAGCACGAAGGCAAGCGCGTGCTCGGACTCTCGGTCACCTGGGACAAGCGCTACATCACGCTCGCGCCCGTCGCGACGCTCGTGGGCCTCGCGTTCCGCGCCTACGACCCCGACAAGCTCCTGGGCGACAGGGAAGACTTGGGCATCACCTGCGCGCTCATCCCGTCGACGCACCCTGGGGTGGTCGCGGGCCGCCGCCACATGCCGCTCAACTGGGTGTTCCAGAACGGCCCCACGTCGGGCAAGGACGTGTTCATCCCGATGGACTGGGTGATCGGGGGTCAAGCGAACCTCGGCAAGGGCTGGCGCATGCTGATGGAGTCGCTCGCGGCGGGGCGAGGCATCTCGCTGCCGTCGTCGAACACGGGGCTCGGCATCCTCACCGCGCGCGCCGTGGGCGGCTATGCGCGGGTGCGCACGCAGTTCAAGCTCGCCGTCGGCAAGTTCGAGGGGGTCGAGGAGCCGCTCGCGCGCATCGGCGGCTACCTGTACTCGATGGACGCGACGCGCAGGCTCACCACCGCCGCCATCGACATGGGCGAGAAGCCCGGCGTGCTGTCCGCGATCGCCAAGTACCACATCACGGAGCGCGCGAGGCAGATCATCAACGACGGCATGGACGTGATCGGCGGCAAGGGCATCATGATGGGGCCGTCGAATTTCCTGGGCGGCGCGTACATGCAGCACCCGGTGGCCATCACGGTCGAGGGCGCCAACATCCTGACGCGCAGCCTCATCATTTACGGCCAGGGCGCGATCCGCTGCCATCCGTTCCTCCTGAAGGAGATGAACGCGACGCGCGAGGCCGACCGCGAGGCGGCGTCGGTCGCGTTCGACGGCGCGCTCTTCGGGCACCTGCGCTTCATGCTCGCGAACCTCGCGCGCACGCTCGTGACGGGCCTCAGGGGCTCGCAGTTCGGGCGCGTGCAGGCCGACGTGGCGCCCGAGACGCGGCGCTATTACCAGCAGCTCACGCGCTTCTCCGCGGCGCTCGCGTTCCTGTCGGACGTGTCGGCCGGCATGCTGGGCGGCGCGCTCAAGCGCAAGGAGAAGCTGTCCGCACGCCTGGGCGACGTCCTGTCCCTCATGTACCTGTGCTCGGCGACGCTGCGCCGCTTCGAGGCCGAGGGCCGCCAGCCCGACGACGCGCCGCTCATGCACTGGGCGATCTGGGACGCCATGTGGAAGGCACAGAGCGCGCTCGAGGGCGTGATCGTTTAGACCACGCTCGTGCCGCGATCATTGCGCCGCAATCGTGTTCCCGATCGGACGGCCGTATGTCGTGCCGTCCGACCGCCTCAGGCACGGGTGGCGAGCCTCCTCATCGCGCCGTCGGCGACGCGCGACCGGCTCACGGCGAACATGTTCCTGCCGAAGGACGACGAGGACCCGGTGCACCTCATCGAGCGGGCGCTCGAGGCGACGGTCGTGGCCGAGCCCATCCACGCGAAGATCCGTGCCGCGGTCCGGGAAGGTCGCGTGGACGGACGCGTGGCGCCCGACGCGCCCTTCGACGCGCTCGCGCGGCTTGTCGTTGCGTGCCGGCGTGATCGACGCCGACGAGGCGCGCGCTCGCCGCGCATCACGAGCTCGTCGGGCGCGTGGTGGCGGTCGACTTCGGCCGCGACCTGGGTGCCTCGCTTCTCCCTGCCCGCCATCGAGGCGCTGCAGCGCCAGGGTGCCGCGCCCGCGCGACGCCGCGTCGCCGCGGAAGCGTGAGGCCCTCCTCAAGGATACTGTCATGGCCGAGCCGATCTACATCATCGATGGCGCGCGCACGCCGTTCCTCAAGGCGCGCAACAAGCCGGGGCCGTTCTCGGCGTCCGACCTCGCCACGCGCGCGGGCAGCGCGCTCATGCTGCGGCAGTCGTTCGAGCCGACGCAGTTCGACGAGGTGATCCTCGGCTGCGCAGCGCCGTCCGCCGACGAGGTGAACATCGGCCGCGTGGCGGCGCTTCGCATCGGATGCGGGCAGAAGGTGCCGGGCTGGACCGTGATGCGCAACTGCGCATCGGGCATGCAGTCGATCGACTCGGCGATCAACGACATCCGCGCCGGGCGCAGCGACCTCGTGCTCGCGGGCGGCGTCGACGCGCTGTCGCGCGCGCCGCTCCTCTTCTCCGACGCGATGGTCGGATGGCTCTCGCAGTGGTACGCCGCGAAGACCGCGGGACAGCGCGCCGCGCTCCTCACGAAGTTCAAGCCCGGCTACTTCGCGCCGGTGATCTCGCTCATGAAGGGCCTCACCGACCCGATCTGCGGACTGCTGATGGGGCAGACCGCCGAGAACCTCGCGTATCGCTTCGGCATCACGCGCGCGGAAATGGATGCCTACTCGGCGCGCAGCCACGCGCGCGTCCTCGCCGCGCAGAAGGCGGGGCACTTCGCGGGCGAGGTCATCCCCATCTTCGACGCGAGCGGCAAGCTCTACGCCGAGGACGACGGCGTGCGCGAGGATTCGACGCCCGAGAACCTCGCGAAGCTGAAGCCCTTCTTCGACCGCAAGTACGGCAACGTCACCGCCGGCAACAGCTCGCAGGTGACCGACGGCGGCGCGTGGGTGGTGGTCGCGTCGCAGCGCGCGGTCGACGAGCACAAGCTCGAGCCCATCGGCCGCATCGTCGACTCGCAGTGGGCGGGGCTCGATCCCGCGCAGATGGGCCTGGGTCCGGTGTACGCGGCCACGCCGATCCTGCGGCGCCACGGCCTCACCCTCGACGACATCGACGCGTGGGAGATCAACGAAGCGTTCGCGGCGCAGCTTCTCGCGTGCGAGCGGGCGTGGAAGGACGATGCGTTCTGCCGCAGCGAGCTCGGGCTCGAAGGCGCGCTCGGCGCCATCGACCAGGACAAGCTCAACGTCGACGGCGGCGCCATCGCGCTCGGCCACCCGGTGGGCGCGTCGGGAACGCGCATCGTCCTGCACGTGCTGAACGTCCTCCGGCGCACCGGCGGCAGGCGCGGCATGGCCGCCATCTGCATCGGCGGCGGCCTCGGCGGCGCCATGCTGGTCGAACGGATCTGAAGGGACTCTCGATGCAGCATTGGACCATCACGCGCGAGGCGGGCGGCATCGCCACCCTGACGCTCGACAAGGCGGACAGCACCACCAACACGCTCTCCGCCGCCGTGCTCGCGGAGCTCAACGAGGCGCTCGACGTCCTCGACCGCGAGCCGCCCAAGGGACTCATCATCCGCTCGGGCAAGGCGAACGGCTTCATCGCCGGCGCCGACGTCGACGAGTTCGGCGACGTGAAGGACGAGGCCGGCGCGGTCGCGATCGTGCGCCGCGGCTGGGATACGTTCGAGCGCCTCGCGGCCGTGTCGTACCCCACGCTCGCGCTGGTGAAGGGCTTCTGCCTCGGCGGCGGCTTCGAGCTCGCGATGGCGTGCCGGTATCGCGTGGTGATCGACGAGCCGGGCACGCGCCTCGGCCTTCCCGAAGTGATGCTGGGCATCGTCCCGGGCTGGGGCGGCATCAAGCGATTGCCGCGGCTCGTGGGCGCGCCCGCGGCGCTCGACCTCCTTCTCACCGGCAAGACGATCGACGCGCGTCGCGCGAAGAAGCTGGGCGCCGCCGACGAGTGCGTGCCGGTGCGCATCATGGAGAACACCGCGCGCGGCGTGCTGAGCGCGCTGCCGCCGCCGCGCACGCTGCCGCTGCCCCTTTCGCTGACGCTCAATCCGCTCGCGCGGAGGTTCATCGCGGCGCAGGCCGAGAAGCAGGTCGCGCGGCGTGCACGGCGCGACCACTATCCCGCGCCGTACGCGATCCTCGAGCTCTTCGTGAAGTACGACGGCAACGCGCTCGCCGCGCCGCCGTCCGACCCCGCCTCGATCCCGTCGCTCCTGAAGACGCCCACCGCGTCGAACCTCATCCGCGTTTTCCGCCTGCAGGAGCGGCTCAAGGGCCTCGGCAAGGAAGGCGACTGGAAGGCGGCGCACGTGCACGTCGTGGGTGCGGGCACCATGGGCGGCGACATCGCGGCGTGGTGCGCGCTTCGAGGACTGACCGTGACGCTGCAGGACCAGGATGCGCAGCGCCTCGCGCCCGCGATGGCGCGCGCGGGCAAGCTCTTCGCCGATCGCCTGAAGGACCCTCGCCGGGCGCGCGATGCCCGCGACCGGCTCGTGCCGGACGTCGCGGGCGACGGTGTCGCGAAGGCCGACGTCGTCATCGAGGCGATCTTCGAGAGCGTCGAGGCGAAGCGCTCGCTCTTCGCCGCGGTCGAGAGGAAGGCGAAGCCGGGCGCGATCCTCGCGAGCAACACGTCGAGCATCCCGCTCGAGGAGATCGCGACGGCGCTGGTCGACCCGTCACGGCTCATCGGCATCCACTTTTTCAATCCGGTCGCGCGGATGATGCTGGTCGAGGTGGTGGTGGGTCGCAGCACGCGCGAGGACCTCGTGCCGCGCGCGGCCGCGTTCGTGCGCCAGATCGACAAGCTCCCGCTGCCCGTGAAGAGCGCGCCCGGGTTCCTCGTCAATCGACTGCTCGCGCCGTACCTCATGGCCGCGTTCCGTGCCGTGGACGAAGGCATCGCGCCCGAGGCGGTCGACGAGGCCGCGGTGGCGTTCGGGATGCCGATGGGCCCGATCGAGCTCGCGGACACCGTGGGTCTCGACATCTGCGTCGAGGTCGGCAAGCTCCTCGGCGGCACGCAGGACCCGCCGCGCCGGGTGACCGAGCTCGTGAAGGCCGGCAACCTCGGCAAGAAGACGGGCCGCGGGTTCTACGCCTGGGTCGACGGCAAGGCGCAGAAAGGCGCCGCCGCCGCCGTGCCGGCCGGGCTCGCGGACAGGCTCGTGAATCCTTACCTGGCGGAAGCGAAGTCGGCGCTCGCCGACGGCATCGTGGCCGATGCCGACCTCGTGGACGCCGGCGCGATCTTCGGCACGGGCTTCGCGCCGTTCCGCGGCGGTCCGCTGCATTACGCCGAGGCGGACTAGGAGTCGCCCCGACAGCGCGGGCCAACTGGTGTAGCATTTTCGACAGGACGCGTGCCCCACGCACGGGCCCGCGCCGTCGCAGCATATCGTCCCCGTCGAAACGCCGGCCCGCCCCCAGCGCGCCGAATGGAGGAGCGTCGTGGAAAGGATCTGGCTCAAGCAGTACCCGAAGGGCGTGCCCCCCGAGGTCGACATCAACGAGTACGCGTCGGTGCGCGAGATCTTCGAGGAGAGCGCGGGCAAGTACGGCACGCGCCCCGCGTTCACGTGCATGGGCAAGAGCATCACGTTCACGGAGCTCGACACGCTGTCGTCGGCGTTCGGCGCATGGCTGCAGGGCAAGGGATGCAGGAAGGGCTCGCGCATCGCCCTCATGATGCCCAACATCCTCCAGTACCCCGTATGCCTGTTCGGCACGCTGCGCGCGGGCTGCACGGTGGTCAACGTCAACCCGCTGTACACGGCGCGCGAGCTCGAGCACCAGCTCAAGGATTCCGGCGCGGACGTGCTCGTGTGCGTCGAGAATTTCGCCCACACCGTGGCGGAAGTCATCGGCAAGACGCAGGTCAAGCAGGTGATCGTGACGTCGATCGGCGAGCTCCTGGGCTTCAAGGGGCTGATCGTCGACTTCGTGCTGCGGCACGTGAAGAAGATGGTGCCGGCGTTCTCGCTCCCGGGCTCCATCCGGCTCTCGGACGCGCTCGCGGAGGGTCGCAAGCGCACGCTCGAGCGCGTCGAGATCGGCCACGACGACGTTGCGTTCCTGCAATACACCGGCGGGACCACCGGCGTTGCCAAGGGCGCGATGCTGACGCACCGCAACATCGTCGCCAACATGGTCCAGGCGCGGGCGTGGATCCGCCCGTTCCTCGACGCCAACCGGCGCGAGGTGATCATCACGCCGCTGCCGCTCTACCACATCTTCTCGCTGACGGCGAACTGCCTCGTGTTCATGTCGGTGGGCGGCGAGAACATCCTCATCCCGAACCCGCGCGACATCCCGGGCTTCGTGAAGGAGATGGGCAAATACAAGTTCACCGCGTTCACCGGCGTCAACACGCTCTTCAACGCGCTCGTCAACAATGCCGAGTTCGCGAAGCTGGATTTTTCGTCGCTGCGCATAACGCTGGGCGGCGGCATGGCCGTGCAGGAGGCCGTCGCGCTGAAGTGGAAGCAGGTGACCGGCGTACCGCTCATCGAGGCCTACGGCCTCACCGAGACGTCGCCCGCGGCGACGATCAACCCGCTCGACCTTCCGGCGTACAACGGCTCCATCGGCCTGCCCATCCCGTCGACCGAGCTCGTGCTGCGCGACGACGCCGGCCACGACGTGTCGCTCGGCCAACCGGGCGAGATCTGCATCCGCGGCCCGCAGGTGATGGCGGGCTATTGGCAGCGGCCCGACGAGACCGCGAAGGTGATCGACAAGGACGGCTGGTTCGCCACCGGCGACGTCGGCGTGATGGACGAGCGCGGCTTCGTGCGCATCGTCGACCGCAAGAAGGACATGATCCTCGTCTCCGGCTTCAACGTGTACCCGAACGAGATCGAGGGCGTGCTCGCGGCTCACCCCGGCGTGCTCGAGTGCGCGGCGGTGGGCGTCCTCGACGCGAAGTCGGGCGAGGCGGTCAAGCTCTTCGTCGTCAAGAAGGATCCCGCGATCACCGTCGAGGAGCTCATGAAGTACTGCCGAGACAACCTCACGGGCTACAAGTGCCCGCGCGACATCGAGTTCCGCACCGAGCTCCCGAAGTCGAACGTCGGCAAGATCCTTCGCCGCGAGCTTCGCGACGAGGCCCGGCGCGCGGCGGCATGAAGGGACTCGTGCCTTGAGCGCCGCGCTTCCCGACAAGGAGCCCGTGCTGCGCGTCGTGCCCATGCCGCACGACACGAACCAGCACGGCGACATCTTCGGCGGGTGGATCATGTCGCAGGTCGACATCGCGGGCGGCGTCGTCGCGGCTCGCCACGCGCGCGGCCGGGTGGCGACGGTCGCGGTGAACTCGTTCACGTTCAAGCAGCCGGTGCTGGTGGGCGACCTCGTCACGTTCTTCGCGGAGATCTCGCGCATCGGCACCACGTCCGTCACCGTCGACGTCGAGGTATACGCGCAGCGGAACCCGCGCGACCAGATCACCGTGAAGGTGACGGAGGCGAGCCTCACGTTCGTCGCGGTAGGTGCCGATCGCAGGCCCCGGGAGATCGCCAAACCCTGACTTCCGCGAGGCCCTGCGGCCTACCCGGCGGTGTATAGTGACCGCGACTTGCTGGGGGTCACCCAAGAGCGGCAGAAGAGCTCGTCGGATTTCGAAAAACAACGAACCTACCGCCTTCCAGGCACGCCTGGGGCACACCAAGGAGAGAGCTTCGATGAACAGGAAACGGATTGCGCAGGCCGTCGGCGCCGTGACGATGGCGCTCGCGGCGCAGCAGGCGCTCGGCGCGGCCTTCGCGCTGCAGGAGCAGAACGCCAGCGGACTCGGCAACGCGTATGCGGGCGGCGCCGCGGCGGCGGAAGACGCCTCGACGGTCTGGTCGAATCCGGCCGGCATGTCGCGGTTCTCGACCATCCAGGTGTCGGCGTCGGTCGCGGGCATTTTCCCGTCGGCCAAGTTCCACAACGACGGCGGATCGCTCCCGGCCGCCAATCAGCCGCTGGGCGGCTCGGGCGGGGAGGGCGGCGAAGGCGCGGCATTGCCGGCCATGTACATCGTGGTGCCGCTGAATCGCGACTGGGCGGTCGGCCTGGGCCTCGGGGTGCCGTTCGGCCTCGAGACCAGCTGGGACGAGGGCTGGCTCGGCCGCTACCAGGCGCTGCGCTCGAAGGTGCAGACGCTGAACGTCAATCCCGCGGTGTCGTGGCGCATCAACGACCAGTTCACGCTCGCGGCGGGCGTCGACTACCAGCAGATCAAGGCCACGTTCACGTCCAACGCGAACTACTCGGGCGCGCTCGGCCAGGCCGCGGCGCAGGCCGCTGCCGCCGGGCTCATCCCCGCCGCAGCGGTCGGGCCGTTCGTGCAGGCCACGGGCGGGCTCGATTCGAGCGTCGACATCACGGGCGACGACTGGGCGTGGGGCTGGAACATCGGCCTCATGTGGAACATCAAGCCGGACACGCGCGTCGGCGCGCACTATCGCTCGTCGATCAGCTATCACGTCGACGGCAACATCAACTTCGGCAACCCCGCGCTCCCCGCCCTGCCGCCCACGCTCGCGCCCATCGGCGCTGCGCTGCAACCGGCGGTGAACGCGCAGCTCGCGAGCGGCGGCGTGACGGCGGACATCAAGCTGCCGTCGATCACCAACGTCTCGTTCTACACGCGCCTCAATCCCAAGTGGGAGGTCATGGCCGACGTCCAGTTCACCAACTGGTCGACGATCCAGCAGCTCGCGTTCGTGCGCACCGGCCCGGGCGCGACGATCCCGCCCACGCCGGAGAACTTCAAGGACTCGTGGCGCCTGTCCGCCGGCGCGAGCTACTTCCTGAACGACCAGTGGAAGCTCCGCGGCGGCCTCGCGTGGGACCAGTCGCCGGTGAACGACGAAGACCGCACGCCGCGACTGCCCGACTCCGACCGCGTGTGGCTCGCGGCCGGCGTGCAGTACACGTACGCCAAGCAATGGAAGTTCGACCTTGGCGCCACGTACATCTGGACGTCGAGCGCGCCCACGCAC
>JBGAIS010000024.1:0-7620 GCA_044225355.1 Casimicrobiaceae bacterium
CGAGCGGCTCCCTGCAGGCAGTCGTACGCGGCAGCGCCATTGCGACCATCGCTGTGGCCTTGAGCCCGGCCATCGCAGCGGGCACGGAATTGACGGGCTTATTGGGGTCGCCCAGCGCGACCACGACGATCAGCGGCAAGCAGCTCCCGCCCCCGGACCCCGTTTTCGGCGGTGTCATCAAGGACAAGGCGACCGACTCGCAAGCGTGGTGGCCACCGCGAGTGGTACCGCCCAGGGGCGCGCCCAACGTCGTCCTCATCATGACCGACGACAGTGGCTTCGGCGCGCCGTCGACGTTCGGCGGCGTCATTCCCACGCCCGCTCTCGACCGGATCGCCGCAAGCGGGCTCCGGTACACCAACTTCCACTCGACGTCGCTGTGCTCCCCCACGCGTGCCGCGATCATCACCGGGCGCAACCATCACTCCGTCGGCTTCGGCGTGGTGGGCGAGATCGCGACCGGATTCCCGGGCTACGACTCGATCATCCCGATCGAGAAGGGCACCATCGGCACCATCCTGCGCGACAACGGCTACGCGACGTCGTGGTTCGGCAAGGACCACAATACGCCGTTCTTCGCCAACAGCCAGGCGGGGCCGTTCCACCAGTGGCCCAATGGCATGGGCTTCGAGTACTTCTACGGCTTCGTCGGAGGCGACGCGAGCCAGTGGCAGCCCAATCTCTTCCGCAACACGACGCCGATCTTCCCCTTCGAAGGCAACCCGGGCTGGAACCTCACCACCGCGATGGCCGACGAGGCGATCCAGTACATGCGCCAATCGAAGGAGCTCGCGCCGCAAAAGCCCTTCTTCGTCTATTACGTGCCGGGCGGCACGCATGCGCCGCATCACCCCACGAAGGAGTGGATCGACAGGATCAGCGCGATGCATCTCTTCGACGACGGCTGGGAGAAGCTCCGCGAGACCGTCTTCGCCAACCAGAAGCGCCTCGGGATCATGCCCGCGAATGCGCAGCTCACGCCGTGGCCCGACGGGCAGGAGGCGTTCGGCGGCGCGAAGCTCCCGCGCTGGGAGACGCTGAGCCTCGAGGAAAGGACGCTCTTCATCCGCCAGGCGAACGTGTACGGCGCGTACCAGGCCTATACCGATCACGAGATCGGCCGCGTCATCCAGGCCGTGCAGGATCTGGGGCAGCTCGACAACACGCTCATCATCTACATCAACGGCGACAATGGCGCGAGCGCGGAAGGCATGGTGAACGGCACGCCCAACGAGTTCACGACCTTCAATGGCGTCGAGGTCCCGGTGAAGGACCAGATGCTCTGGTACCCGTTCTGGGGGTCCGAGCGCACGTTCCCGCATTTCGCGGCCGGCTGGGCGTGGGCCATGGACACGCCGTTCAAGTGGATGAAGCAGGTGCCGTCCCACTTCGGCGGAACCGCGCAGGGCATGGCCATCTCGTGGCCCGGACGCATTACCGACGTCGGCGGCACGCGCCGCCAGTTCCATCACGTGATCGACATCGTGCCGACGATCCTGGAGGCGGCGGGCATCCCGCAGCCCGAGTTCGTCAACGGCGTGAGGCAGCTGCCGATCGAGGGCACGAGCATGGTCTACACGTGGAGCAAGGACAACGCGGGCGCGCCCACGCGCCACACGACCCAGTACTTCGAGATGCTCGGCAACCGCGCCATCTACCATGACGGCTGGGTCGCCTGCACCACGCCGGTGACCATACCCTGGGTGCTGTCGACCAAGCCGGCGCCCGACGTGATCACGGGCTACAGCTGGGAGCTATACAACGTGACGGAGGACCCCACCCAGAGCAACGACCTCGCGGCAAAGATGCCGGAAAAGCTCGCGCAGCTCCAGAACATCTTCTACGTCGAGGCCGCGAAGTACAACGTGCTGCCGCTCGACAACTCGACCCTCACGCGGTGGAACGCCGCCAAGCCGAGCCATACCGACGGCCGGACCGAGTTCACGTACAATGGACCCATCGCGAACGTGCCGGGAAGCACCGCGCCCAACATCCTCAATAAATCGTGGACAGTCACCGCGGACGTCGTCATCCCGGAAGGCGGGGCGGAGGGCATGATCGTCACCGAAGGCGGGCGCTTCGGCGGCTATGGACTTTTTCTGAGCAAGGGCGAGTTCGGCGTCGGTCGCGGCAAGCCGGTGTTCCTCTATAACCTGCTCGACCTCAAGCGCACGGCATGGTCGGGGCCCGAGCTCGCGTCCGGCAAGCACACGATCGTCTTCGAGTTCAAGTCCGACGGCCCCGGGCTCGCGAAGGGGGGTACCGGCGTGCTGTACGTCGACGGAAAGGAAGTGGCCCGCAACTCGCTCGAGCACACCACACCGATCACGTTCCCCGAGGACGAGACGTTCGACGTCGGCCAGGACACCCGTACGGGCGTCGCGCTGCTCGAGTATCGATACGACTCGCCGTTCAGGTTCACGGGGAAGATCGACAGGGTCACGTTCAAGCTGTCGCCCCCATGAGGACGCGCACCACGGCGCCCGACTTGCATCTTCGTGTCGCGCGCGCCGCGGAGGGCGCGCGCTCCGACTTCATTGACCCGAGTTGGGAGCTTGGCGGGCAGGTCAGCTCGTCCGCGACGACCGCCGTCGGCGGAATGTGGCTCGCGAAGCCTCCGGACTTCCATGACGTCGCGATGCGCCGGGGAGAGCGTCAGTGCCGGTGTCCCGCCGCGCGCTCGCCGCACTCCGCGCCCTCGCACGGCCAGTGGAAGGCCATGATGATCATCGCGCTCGGCCGAAGGACCGATCGCCCGCTCACGGTGGCCGTCGTCGCGAGGTCGAGGCAGACGTTCACGATGAGGTAGGTGACGAGCGGCTTGTCGCGCATCGGCTGGCCGCTGGCATCGACCTGGTACCTGCCGAGCGCGAACGTGGGCGGCGGCCACGTTCCGGCCGAATTGTCGGCCGCGAGGAAGAGCCGGTTGACGCAAGGATGGCTCGTGGGCATGGGATATACGAGCGCTTGATAAGTCGGATTCGATTGCTTGATGACGTAGATGCTGCCCTGCGACAGCGGCACGGGCTCGAGGCCGGTCAGGAACGATCGAACGCGATGCCCGCCGAACTTTCCTCCCGCTTCGGGCGAGCCCAGCTTCGATCCGTCCGTCAGTATCCCCACCTCGCTCGCAAGCCAGCGGCCCGGCAGCGCGAGCGGCCGCGACGGGCGACTCGCGACCTCGGCAGCGTCCTGCCTCGCGCTCTCCTGCGTGAGGATCATGTCGATCGCGTTCGAGAGCCCCTGCTGCACCGAGAGGAACGCCTGCAGGTCGGCATTGGGGTCGGGGATGGTGAACTTGCCCCCGACATCGAGCTGCGGCACGAGGCGCATGAGGCCTTCCGGACTGCACAGCAACTCCGCCTGCGCCGAGAGCGCGGCGGCGCCGCAGAGCGACGAGGCGCACGCCAGGGTGGCGAGCGCGGCGGCCTTGAGGAAGATCGTGACCATGGTGTGGACGCTCCGGGCAGGCTCCGCGACGGTGCGGAGCGTCCCGCATTGTGCCGCGCGCCGGGGCCGGACGGGGCGTCAGGCGCGCGCGACGCGTGAGTCGCTCGGCGTCCCCGCTTCCGGCACGAAGCGCGCGCCGCGGCGCCCGGCGAGGAATCGTGACGCCTCGCCGTCGGGCGCGACGATGCTCCCTCGATGCGCTCGTCCCGGAGGTCATGTCGGCATGCGTTGCGCTCGGCAGCCGAGTTGGGCACCCTGCTCGAGCGCAGGCGGCGGCCGTGCGACGCATGCGCCTGCTGCTGGCCCTGTACGATGATCGTCACGCAGACAAGGAGGAGGCACGCGGTATGAGCAGTGCAACGTTCACCCGCCGCCAGGCGCTCGGAGCCATGGCGGCGGTCCTCGCGATGCCTGCCCGGGCGCAGGCGGAGAAGGCGATCCGCCTCGTGCTGCCCAACGCGACGGGTTCGGGCGTCGATACGATCACGCGCTCCGCGCGGCCTGCGCTCTCGAAGGCGCTGGGCCAGCCGGTGGTGGTGGAGAACCAGCCGGGCGCGGGGGGCATCGTCGGTCTGCAGACCATTGCCCGCGCGGCGCCCGACGGCCAGACGCTCGGCATCGTCTCGAACAACGTCGTCATCTTCCCGAGCGTGCTGAAGTCGATCCCCTTCGACATGCCCGGCGACTTCACGCCGATCGCGGTGATCGGGTACACGCCGGTCGTGCTGGTCGTCAACGCGAAGGTACCGGCCACGAGCTCGAGGGAGCTCATCGCGCTCCTGAAGATCCGCGGTGACCAGATGAACTACGCGTCCGGCGGCAACGGCACCATCCTTCACCTCGCGACCGCGATGTTCCTCGAGGAGGCGGGCGTCAAGGCGCACCACATCCCGTACAAGGGCGTGGGCCCGATGATCACCGACCTCCTGGGCGGGCAGGTGCAGTTCGCCACCGCGGCGCTGCCGTCCGTGCAGCAGCATCTCGCGTCGGGCGCGCTGCGCGCCATCGGCGTGGCCACGACGCAGCGCGTGCCGGCCGCGCCCGAGATCCCGACCTTCGTCGAGCAGGGCCTTCCGAATTATGTCGTGGAGGCGTGGTTCGCCGTCATCGGTCCCAAGGGCATGTCACCGGCGGAGGTCAAGGTCATCCACGACGCGGTGGCGGCGGCGTTCGACGATCCTGCCGTCAAGGAATCGATGTCGAGGCAAGGCAACGTCATCAACGTCGGGCCTTCGGACGACGCCATGCCGTTCTTCCGAAGCGAGCTCGCGAAGTACGCGCAACTGGTGAAGAAGGCCGGCGTCGAGGTGCAGTAGCGGTCGACGCGTCACAGGCAGGCCGTAGACGAGCGCGCGCTCGCGCGCTGGAGCGAGCCTTGCGTGCGCGTGCCGGCGGTCTTCGCTTGGCGCAAGCCACGCGTCCGGCGTGCTACGCTATCCGTCACCCGGCCGAGCGGCATCGCATCCGCATTCCGAATCCGCCGCGGAAACGGCGTGGCCGCCGTCGCGGCCCCGCGTCCATCTATGAACAGCCTTCGCGCGCCGCTCCACGGGGCGGGTCCCTTCGCAGCGCCGCGCGCAAGGCACGCGCGAGGCCGCGCGCGATGAGGAAGAAGGTCCGCACGCGCGCGTGGATCGTCACGTTCGTGACGATGGTCGTGGTGGTGTTCGTCGTGGTCGATTACTACACGGGCTACGAGGCCATAGGCGCCGCCACGCGCCTGCTCTGGAATGGCGTCGCGTTCGTGGCCAACGCGGCGGTCCGAATGTCGAGCGGCCTCGTCTCGGCGATGGCGCGCGTGCTCGGCATGCGTCGCCTCGGCCGTCTGGCCGCCGCGTTCGCGGGCGTGGGCCTGGGCTACGCGGGCAGCGTGCTCCTGAGCGATGCCAAGCTCCACCGGGCGCGCGGGTGGCGCGGCAAGCTCAAGGCCGCCGTCACCATCATGCGTAACAAGTGGGACGGCCTGCACCTCGTGTGGAAGCTCGCCATCGTGGCGGCGCTGATCGCGAGCCAGGTGTACCTCCATTTCCTGCTGATCGTCTTTCCGATCGCGTTCCTCGTGCCGGTCGTGCGGCGGGTCTGGCTCATGGTGGCGGACGACCTCGTGGGCTACTGGTATCGGACGAGGCTCGGGCGCCTGCATCGCGCCATGGTCGCGCGGATGGAACGCACGCCGGGGTACCGCCGCGTGGTCGAGGGCGGGCGGCTCCTGCGGATGCGCTACCTGTGCGCGTGGCGCATGTGGCGCTACGACGAGCGCTATCGCAATCCCAAGACGGGCGGTCGAAGCTTGAGCGTCATCGAGCCGGTGCGGCTCCTTCGCCGCGGCGAGCTCGACCGCTACGTCCATCGGCCGCTGCTCCGCGGATCGACGCCTGCGGCCGACGCCGCCGTCAGCGGCAGCCGCTCTTGCCCGCCGCCTCGTCCAGCGTCGGAAACACCGACCCCGGAGCCCCCCGACACGCGACCACGCTGATCCCCTTGTGCCGGCCGCGCCGGTACTCGGGCAGCACGTGCGAGGCACCCGCGGGAAGGCTGTCGCTGCGCCGGCCCCGAGCGGGCGTGGGGCAGTCGTAGGCGCCGCCGCGCGCGCCTTTGTAGCAGAGCGTCACCTCCACCGCGTAGGTGCACGCGTTGGTGAGGGTGGCGTCACCCGCGAGGGCGCCGCGCGTCTCGTTGAGCTTCACGCAGGCGTCGGCGCGGCGTGGGTCCTGTGCGTCCTGGGCCGGCGCGTCGGGGGGCTTCGGCGGGTCGGGGACTCTCGAAGCGGCGAGCGTGGGCGTACTTGTGGCGGGGGCGGACGTTGCCGGGGAGGGGTTGGCGGGCGAGGAGGCGGCGACGGCGGTAGAGGCGGGTGCGGCCGTCGTCGATGCACGTGGCGAAGCGGTGCCCGCGGCCGAGCTGGCCGCCGTGTCGCTTCCGCGCGGCGGCGAGGAGGGCGCGTCCGGCGCGGCGACGGCGCCCAGGCGGACGTTGCGCGCGCGCAAGTCGACGGCGCGTCCGTTCTCGCAGCCGGCGCGCCATACGGCGGCGATCGGCTCGCCGTCGTCGATGGGCTCGTAAGGACCTCGCGAATCGAGGCCGCGATAGGTGCGCGAGTCGCAGCGCACGATCGCGTCGAACGGGCGCTCCTGGTTGACGTCGATCGCGCGCGCGAACATCCGCGCGACGAAAACCGTGCCGGACGAATCGATCTCCACGCGATCGACGTTCCAGTACCAGTAGACGACGCGGCCCGCGGAGACGACGCGGCTTCCGACGTAGCGATAGTCGAGCGGCACCGCCCAGGCGACCGCGAAGCACGCGGTCGCCGCCGCGCACGTCACCGTCCGGCACCAGCCGCGCATCGTCATGACGCGCAGGATACGCCGGCGCCCGGAATGGGGTCAGACCCCATTTCCCGGTCAAGCACGGTCGCCGCGCAAAAATGGGGTCAGACCCCATTTGCGTCGGGCAGGTCGGAGGCGAACCACTTTTCGCGGGAAGCGAAGTCGGGGCCGTCGTGGAGGGACTGATGTGCTCCTACATCTCGGGGAGCGCATTGCCTACACGATCGGCCGGGGCCGTCCGGGTCCGTCGGAACGGCGCAGGCGCCAAGATGCGCAACGTGAGCTACGGGAGGGTCCCAGGCTCCCTACGACCATGAAGGAGGCACCATGAAACAGACCACTCGCATGCAACTCCTGGCCGCGTTCGCCGCGGGCAGCGTTCTCTTCGCCGCCGGGTGCGACCAGCGCAATACGACGACCAGCAGCACGACGCCGGCCACGCCGCCCGTGTCGAGCGTGACGCCGTCGACGTCCGATCGCGTCGCCGGTGCGACCGACAACGCCGCCGACAAAGTCGCGGCCGCCACGGAGCGAGCCGGCGACAAGATGGCCGCGATGACGGAGAAGGCCGGCGACAAGATCGACGACGCCGCCATCACCGCCAAGGTCAAGACCGCGCTCATGGCCGAGCCCGGGCTCAAGTCGCTCGACATCAACGTCGACACGCGGGACAACGTCGTGACGCTCGCCGGCACGGTGGGCACGCAGGAGCTGAAGCAGCGCGCCTCGCACGTCGCGCAGAGCGTCAACGGCGTGAAGTCGGTCTCCGACCAGCTGGTGGTCAAGCCGTCGTAACGCGAGCGATCGGCGTGAGGCGAAGGGTCCCCTTCGCCCAGCGCCG
>JBGAIS010000024.1:7669-31292 GCA_044225355.1 Casimicrobiaceae bacterium
TGGGTCGGCGCTGCTATCCGGCGCTCGAGCTCACCCTCGTCGCGTGCGGTGCCGAGCCAGCACCAGTCGTGAACGAGGTGCGCGTCGACACGTTCGCCGTCCTCGGACACCTCGCGCACGATGGCCGGCCCATCGAGCGGCCATGCGGGGATCGCGTACCTTCCCAGCGCCTCGCGAAGGCGGGCGTCGTGCTCCACCACGGGCTCCTCGTGCAGGCAGGCACCGGCGCATCGACGCAACTGCCGCGCGAAGCAAGGACCCTCCGCGCGCGACGACTCGAGCTTAAGGCGCAGCCAGCACAGCCTGTGCTCCGCCGCGATCTCCCGCAACGTCTCTCGCGCACTCCGCCGGGACGAGAACGGCCCGTACGTGCCGGCAAGGGAGGACGGTTCCACTTCCGCCGCGCGAAGGTATCGGGGCCGGCCGTCCCCCTCGATCGCGAGCACGCCGGCTTCTTCCTTTCGACGCAGCGCGCGATTGTGCGCGGGCGAGCGCGACTTCACGAGCGAGGCTTCGAGCAGCAGGGCGCCCAGCTCGCCGGCGGTCTCCTCGACCTCGATGCGACGTATCTCGCGCGACAACCGCAGGTCCGTCTCGCACTGCCAGTCGCCGGAGAAGTGCGCCGCCACGCGATCGCGCAGGTTGACGCTCTTGCCGATGTAGATGGGCAGCGGATTGTCGCCGTAGAAGCAGTACACGCCGGGCGCCTCCGGGATGCGGTCGAGGCAGTCCGGGGGAAGCTGCGGAGGCAGGCTCGGCATGCGCAGGATACGTCGCGCCGCCAGCTCGATCGCGGCGGCCGGATGCTCGCGATACGCCGCCTCGATGAAGGCCCACACCGCGCGCGCGTCGCCGAGGGCGCGGTGCCGCTCCGGCACGTCGATGCCGTGACGCCGCGCGACGGCGTCGAGCCCGTGGCCTCCCGCGGCATCGGGGTACAGGCGGCGGGAGAGGCGCACGGTGCACAGCGGCCTCGCGATGAACTTGCGTCCGGCACGCGCGAACGCATGCTTGAGGAACCCGTGATCGAAACGCGCGTTGTGGGCGACCAGCACGCAGTCGGCGAGGCGCTCGGCCACCTCGCCCGCCACGGACGAGAACGTGGGCGCGCCCCGCACCATGGCGTCGGTGATCCCGGTGAGCGCCTGGATGTCGGGCGGGATGGGCACCTCGGGATCGACCAGGGAGCTCCATTCCGACACCCGCGGCGGGCCGCCCGAGGCGTCGGCATCGACGCGCACGACGCCGATCTCCGTGATGCGATCGGCGTCGGCGCGGGTGCCGGTCGTCTCGAGGTCGACGATGGCAAGCGAAGGGGCGAAAAGCTGCATAGGGGAGGGTGGGCTTGACGCGACGAACGTTCGTTCGTATTCTAACGCCATGTCGAACGATCGTTCCTATCTGACGACGCTCCAGGACTACTACGCGCGGCACCGTGCGCTGCCGTCGTATGCGTCCATCGGCGGGCTTCTGGGGCTTCGCTCCAAATCGTCCGTCGCGGCGCTCGTGGCCAGGCTCAAGCTCGCGGGCTTTCTCGAATCCACGCCCGACCGTCGACTCGCCCCCACGCGACGGTTCTTCGCGCGGCCCCTGGCCGACAGCCCCGTTCGCGCGGGCCTTCCGGAAGCCGTCGAGGACGCCGAGTCCGACGCCCTCACCATCGACGACTACCTCATCGAGCGGCCATCCTCCACGGTGCTCATCCGCGTGAAGGGCGATTCCATGATGGACGCCGGCATCTTCGACGGCGACCTCGTGGTGGTGGAGAAGCGTCCCTCCGCGCACAAGGGCGAGATCGTCGTCGCCATCGTCGACAACCAGTTCACGCTGAAGCGCCTCGACCTCGAGGCGGGCAAGTTCATCCTGCGCGCGGAGAACAAGGCCTACGCCCCCATCCGCCCCGAAGGCACGCTCGAGATCTTCGGCGTCATGGTCGGCCTCGTCCGCAAGCTGTAGCGTCAAGCAGGTCAGCGTCGACTTGTCTGCGGCCCGGGCCCGCGACGCTTCCCTCGCCCCGTCCGAGTCCTTCGCCGCTCTGCGTAGCGTCGATTGCGTCGCATATCGGGCACCGATCGAATCGACGCCCACCCTGACCGATTCACGCCCAACCGGCTGACCCTGACCCTGCTCGATTCGCTGGAAAGCGGTCCCGCGCCGCGTCAAGCCTCGCCCGACCCGATCACGCGATTGCGTCCTGCCGCCTTCGCAAGATAGAGATTGCGATCCGCGAGCGCCAGCATCCGCTCGTGCGAGGTCACGGCGGTGTCGGCGCACACGCCTATCGACACGGTGAGCGCGAGCCCGGGCTGGATCGCGCTCCAATCGTGCTCGGCCACGGCGGTGCGAAGCTTCTCGCACACGCGAAGCGCCGCGCCGGCGTCGGTCTCCACCAGCAGCACGACGAACTCCTCGCCGCCGAAGCGCGCGACGAGGTCGGTGTGACGCACCTGCCCCGCAAGCAGGCGCGCCGTGGCCCGCAGCGCGGCATCGCCAACGGCGTGCGAGTGCCGGTCGTTGACGTCCTTGAAGTGATCGAGGTCGGCGATGGCCACGGCGAGCGGCCGGCCGTGACGCAGCGCGAGCGCGAATTCGTCCGCGAGCCGCTGGTCGAGCCGGCGGCGATTGGCCACGCCGGTGAGGGCGTCCTCGTGCGTCTGCCGCTCGAGCTGGTCGAGGAGCATCGTCTTCTGCAGGTTGGCCTCGGTGAGCGAGACGTTGAGCGCGTCGAGCTCCGCGTTCGCGCGCTTGAGCGACTCCATTCGCTCGCGCTCGATCTCGGCCTCGCGACGGGCGGCGGCGACCTCGAACTGGATCTGCAGCGCGCGAAGCTTGTCGCGCATCGCCTCCGACTGCACGACCCGCTCGAGCTCGTGGAACCGACGCAGGTGATTGAGCGCCGCCTGCGGGTCGCCCGTCTTCTCGCAGTACTCCGCGAGCGCCCTGTGCGCCTCGTATTGCGTCGTCTTGAGGTCGTTGCGCTCGCACATCGCGAGCGCCCCGACGAGGAGCTCGCGCGCCTCCGCGAGCTTGCCTTGACCGAGGTAGATGCGCCCGAGCGATACCCCCGCGTGCGCGACGCCGAGCGAATAGGCGGTGGCTTGCGAAAGCGCCTGCGCTTCGCGCAGCGTGCGCTCCGCACCCGCGAGGTCGCCCATGCGCTCGAGCACGAGCGCGAGGTTGTTGAGCGTCGCCGCCTGCTGCAGCGGCATGCCCAGTCCCACGAAGACCTCGTGCGCCTCGACGATCGACGCGTGCGCCTGCGCGAGCTGCCCCAGGTTCTTGAGGTTGAGGCCGATGTTGTTGAGCGTCTTGCCGCGCTCGAGCGCGAGCTCGGCGCCTCCGCACAGCGCGAGGCTCCGCTGATAGAAGTCGAGTCCCGACGCGAGATCGCCCGACAACGAGTACACGAGGCCCACCGCGCGCAGCGTCGCCACGCGACCGTCCTGGTTGCCCGTGCGCTGGTCGATGGTCAGCGCCCGAAACTGGCACTCGAGGGCGCGCGACGCGTTGCCGAGCGTGTCGTACACGAAGCTCGCGGCGCGCAGCGTCCGCGCGACGGCATTCTCGTCGTGCAGCGCCTCGAATGCCTCCGTCGCGAGATCGTAGGCCTCGAGGGCGGCATCGTGATCGAGGACGAGCTCCGAGCAGCGTCCCTGGACGTAGAGCGCCTGCGCGCGAGCGGGGCGGTCGTCTCGCAAGCTCGAGCGAGCGGGTCAGGTGTTCGATGGACGCAGTCGCGGCCGCGACTTCATTCACGCGTGACCTCGACCAGGCAGTCGTAGAACGTCGCCGCACGGCCCATGTCGGTGAGCGCCTGCGAGGTCACGGCGTTCGCATTGCGCCCGTCGGGCGCGAGCTTCTGCCACCAGATCGAAGGCGCGACGGCCACGCCAGGCCGGGCGCGCGGGCCTACGCGCGCAGTCGCGGTGAAGCTGCCGCGGTCGTTGTGGATCCGCACGCGATCGCCGTCCGCGACGCCGCGCGGACGCGCGTCGACGGGATTGAGATCGAGCCACGGCGTGCGCTCCTCGTCGACGAAAGCGGGAAGGTTGGCGAACGACGTGTTGAGGAAGTTGCGCGCCGGCGGCGAGATGAACGCGAGCGGATAGCGCGCGGCGAGCGCGGGATCGGTGGCGACCGACTCGCGCGGCGGCACGTAGTCCGGCACGCCGTGCGCATCGCTTGCGAGCTCGCACTTGCCCGACGGCGTGGGAAAGCCGCCCTGCGCGAAAGGCGCGTACGCCGCCGGCACGTCGAGGCGCTGCCAGCCTTTCTCGCGAAGCGTGTCCCACGCGATGCCGCCGTCGGCCTTGAAGGCCGCGCGCGCGATGTCCTCGTCGGAGTCCGCGAGGCACGGCTCGGTGAAGCCCATGCGCGCGGCCAGGCGCCGGAAGACTTCGGTGTTGGGCAGCGCCTCGCCCAGCGGCTCGATGGCGCGGTTGTTGGCGAGCGCGTACAGGTGGCCGTACGACGAATGGATGTCGATGTGCTCGAGCTGGGTCGTGGCGGGAAGGAGGATATCGGCGAAGTCGGCGGTGTCGGTCGCGAAGATCTCGTGCACGACGCAGAAGAGATCCTCGCGCGCGAAGCCGGCGCGCACCTTGCCCGACTCGGGCGCTACCGCCACCGGATTCGAGTTGTAGACGTAGAGCGCCCGCACGGGCGGATCGCGAGCGTCGAGCAGCGCGTCGCCGATCGAGGTCATGTTGATCGTGCGCGGGGCGCCGCGGATCAGGTCCGGGCGCTCGAGCGCGTGCCGGTCGACGGGATACGCCCCGGACGACGAGAGGAGGGCGCCGCCCGCGGGGTGCCGCCACGCGCCCACCAGCGCCGGCAGGCACGCGACGAGGCGTACCGCGCTGCCGCCGCCCGCCACGCGCTGCATGCCATAGTTGACGCGGATGGCGGCGGGCGAGAGCGTCGCGTAGTCGCGCGCGAGCGCCACCACCTGCGACGCCTCGATGCCGCACGCCTGCGCCGTGCGCTCGGGCGTCCATTGCGCGGCGCGCGCCGCGAACGCGTCGAATCCCAACGTAAAGCGATCGACGTAGTCGCGGTCGACGAGGCCCTCCGCGATGATCACGTGAGCGATCCCGAGCGCGAGCGCGCCGTCCGTGCCCGGCATGAGCGCGATGTGCTCGTGGCACTTCTCGGCGGTGGCGCTGCGGTAGGGGTCGATGGCGACGAGCTTTGCGCCGCGCCGCTTGGCTTCCTGCGCCTGCGTCCAGAAGTGCAGGTTGGACGCGATGGGGTTGCTGCCCCAGATCAGGATCAGGCGGCTGTTGCAGTACTGCTCGACGTCCATGCCGATGGTGTTGCCGATCGTCGCGGTCCAGCCCGCCTTGCCGGCGCTCGCGCAGATGGTGCGGTCGAGGAGCGACGCGCCGAGCCGATGGAAGAAGCGCCGGTCCATCGACGCGTACTGCAGGAGGCCCATGGTGCCGGCGTAGCTGTACGGCAGGATCGCCTGCGGCCCGTCGGGCGAGGCGGCAATGTCGGCGAAGCGCGTCGCGATCTCGTCGATGGCCTCGTCCCACGAGATGCGCTCGAAGCGGCCCTCGCCCTTCCGGCCGACGCGGCGCATCGGGTGCAGGACGCGCTGGTCGGAGTACGTGCGGTCGAGATAGCGCGCGACTTTCGTGCACAGCACGCCCGCGGTGGTGGGGTGATCGGGCGCGCCGCGGACGGAGATCGCGCGGCCGTTCTCCACCGTGGTGAGGAGCGCGCAGGTGTCGGGGCAATCGTGCGGGCAGGCACCGCGCACGACGCGACGGCCGGCGACCGGAGAGGGATCGAGCGGCATGATAGGGTTCCAATTCTATCGGACTGCCCGCGACCGCGCCGCATCGCATGAAGCCGACTATTCCCGTGGTGACGCTTCCCGACGGCACGCCCGTGCCGGCGCTCGGTCTCGGCACCTGGAACATGGGCGAGCGCCGAGATCGGGCGTCGCGCGAAGTGGCGGCCCTGCGCGCCGGCATCGACGCCGGCCTCACGCTCATCGACACGGCCGAGATGTACGGCGAGGGCGGTGCCGAGCGCATCGTGGCGCGCGCCGTCGGCGCGGATCGCGACCGCGTGTTCATCGTGAGCAAGGTCTACCCGCACAACGCGAGCGCGGCCGGCACCGTCGCCGCGTGCGAGCGCAGCCTGTCGAGGCTTCGGACGGACCGCATCGACCTCTATCTCCTCCACTGGCGCGGCCGCCATCCGCTCGCCGAAACCGTCGACGCCTTCGAGCAACTGCGCGCGGCCGGGAAGATCCGCTACTGGGGCGTGTCGAACTTCGACGTCGGCGACATGGAGGAGCTCTACGCGCTGCCGTCGGGCACGCGTTGCGCGACGAACCAGGTGCTCTATAACCTTTCGGAGCGCGGCATCGAGTTCCGGTTGCGCGCGTTATGCCAACGGCATGGCATGCCGATCATGGCGTACTCGCCGCTGCATCAAGGGGCGCTCCCGGGTCACCGAAAATTGGCAACCCTTGCCGCGGCGCTCGGCATGCCGCCCGCGCAGCTCGCCATCGCGTGGCTCCTGTCGCAGCCGGGCACGATCGTCATCCCGCAATCGTCGAACATCGACCATGTTGCGCAAGTGCGCGCGGCGGCGGACGTGCGCCTTTCGCAGGCGGATCTCGCGCGGATCGACGACATGTTTCCTCCACCACGACGCGCAACGCCGCTCGCGATGCTCTGACGCGCCGCCCATCGGCGACGCCGCCGATGCTGTCGGTTACAAATCGACGTTTACGTACGTCCATCAGCCAGTTACGGGTGGTGGCACGCTTGCTGCTAAGTCAGGGTCACCAGGGCAGTCGTCCCTTCGAAAGCATGAGGAGCGCTTCGTGAGCCTGACCTACACGCACTACGATTACCTCGACCTGGCGCCCGGCGCGAGCCCCGCGCGCATCGAGGCCGCGTATGCCGCGGTGCTGGAGCGGTTCCAGTACGGCGCCACCGATGCGGGCCAGGACCTGTCGGGCCTCGTTCGCTTGATCCACTCCGCGTACGAGGTGCTCTCGAGCCCCGACCTTCGCAAGCGATACGACGCGCAGCTCGCGCAGGAGGCCGCCATGGCCGACGCCGAGCTCAAGACGACACTCGACGCGCATCCCGCCGCTGGCGCACGCCTGGTCCAGGACGTGCCCGCGACGCTCCGCGCCACGATCGCTCCGCTCGCCGCCTGACGCGATGCGACGCGATCACAAGTTACGGCCGCCGGGAAAGTAGTTTTTCCAGACTGCAAACAGCGATGCGGTCGGCGGCCGTATTCTCCCCCCGGTATCGAATGCCCAAGCGCATGTCGGTACGCGCGCAGGGTGGCGCTCGCGCAAAGCGCCACGCTGCCCGGCGGACCGCACGCGGGCACGATGCCGGAGGACGCATCGCGACCCTTCACGCCGCGCGACCCGCGGACTACGCGCGCGTCGTCCTGCGCCGCTGCCGCCCGGCGGTGGTGATCAAGCCCGACTTCGTTCCGCTCGCGGTTCACTAGCATCCCATGACGTACGCGCCCGCTCCATCGTCCCTTCGGATGATGGCGCTCCGGCCGAGCGCGGGCGCAACCTGCGCGGACGTGCCGAGGGCGGCGGAAGCGCGGGACGTGGCCCTGGCAGAAAAATTGCACTCCTAGCACCATCGATCATCCAAGCCGCAAGCGGAGCGTTTCACGTGGACAAGTGCATTGCCTGCAACTACTACGACCGGCAGCTCAACAACCAGCCGGATTCGCGCGGCATCTCGTGGGGGCAATGCCGTCGCTCCGCGCCCATGCTCCATCCCATCAACCAGAAGACGTTCATGATCGAGGGCGTTTGGCCGCACGTGCGCGACGACGACTGGTGCGGTGAGTTCAAGGCCGCCAGCGCCGCCAAGCGCGCCGAGCCGCGCGCGGCCGACAGCTTCGCTCCCGGGCCCCTGCTGCCCATCAACCCGGGATCGCCTTTCGGACCACGCCCCGCGTCGGTGTCGTCGCTGCCGTCCGGCGCACCGCGTGAAGTGCCGTCCACGTTCGGCACCGTCATGTCGGCCACTCGCGGAAGCGACTGACGCCACGAGATCCCGCGATCGCCCGGCGCACCGCGTGGAGCCGCCGAGCCCGCTCGCGGCCTGGGCGGCTTCGTCGCGCTGAAGGCGCCATGCCCGGCCGGATACCTAAAGCTTCCAACGCAGTCCGCGTACGTCGCCGCCCGGGCCCAGGTGCGACAATGCGCGGCCCATGCCTCCGCTCGATCCCGCTGCGGCGCTCGCCTCCGGCGCCACCGTCGTCACGCCGAACAATCGCCTGGCGCGCACGCTGGTCGCGCGCCATGACGACGCGATGCGGCGCGCCGGGAAGCCCGCCTGGGCGGCCGCGCGTGCGCTTCCCTGGGGAGCGTGGATGGCGACCCTCTGGCGCGAGGAGGTCGGCGCAGGCAGCGTCACCCAGCGGCTGATCGCCCCCGTCGAATCCCGCTACCTCTGGCGCCGCACGGTAGAGGAGGACGCGGCCATGGCGGCAAGCCTCGCCGACGCGCGCGGCGTCGCCGACCTCGCATCGCAGGCGTGGACGCTCGTGCACGCTTGGGGCGCGGGCGGGGCAAGCTGGCGCGCGTGGCGGGACACCGCGGCCGCGCCGCCCGGGTCCGATCCGGAAGCGTTCGTCCGCTGGGCGGAGCGGTATTCGCGGGAGCTCGCGAGGCGCGAAGCGCAGGACGGCGCGCAGGTCGCCGATGCGATCGCCGAAGCGGCGCGAAGGTCCGGACGCACGCGGGACGAGTCCGTCCTCCTCGCAGGATTCCTGGAGCTCACGCCGCAGCAGGAGCGCCTCGTCAGCGCGCTGCGCGGCGCCGGCATGCGTATCGCGGTGGCCGCGGAGCCTGCGGTGCGCGGCCACGTGGAGCGCGTGGTCGCGCCCACGACGCGAGACGAAATCGTGCTGGCGCTCCAGTGGGCTCGCGAGCGCGCGACGGACGCGCCCGACGCCCGCATCGGCATCGCCGTCAACGGCCTGCCGCGCGCCGGGAGGAGGTGCGCGCGCTGGCCGACGACGTGCTGTGCCCGTCGCTGGCGCTGCCCGGGCACGCCGGCGACGCGCGTCCGTTCGACGTGTCGCTCGGACTCCCCTTCGAGGATCCCCGTCGCCGCGGCCGCCCTGGGCTGGATCGGGCTCGCGCACGGCGCGCTCGATCGCGCGTCGGCCGCGGCGCTCTTCCGCTCGCCCTACGGACCGGGTCGATGGGTGGCCCGCGCGCGCCTCGAGGAAGCGGTGGATCGAGGAGGCCGCGCGCGCGCATCACGCACGCGGACGCCGTGTCGGCGCTTGCGGGTGTCGATGCCGCGGCGGGCGCGCGCGTCGCCGGCGCGCTCGCGGCCGTCTCGCTCGGTCGCAGCCAGTCGCCGCGCGATGGGCGGCGCAGTGGCGCCTCTACCTCTCTCGATGTGGATGGCCCGGCGACGCTACGCTCCCCGGTCCGCAATACGAGGCGCAGCGGCGCTCGCAGGCGTGATCGAGGACTTCGCGCGCCTCGACGCTCGGCGTACGGCTTCGCCCACCGAGGCGCTCGCGCTCCTGCGCGACGAAGCCGCCGCGACGGTGTTCCAGCCCCAGGGGACCGGCGCGCGCATCCTGGTCCTCGGGCTCCTCGAGGCGGCATCCGTCACGTTCGACGCGCTGTGGATCGCGGGGCTGTCGGGCCAGGCGTGGCCTGCCGCGTCGCAGCCCAATCCGATGCTCCCGGTCGCGTGGCAGCGCGAGCGCGACGTCCCGCGATCGAGCGCCGCGCGCGAGCTCGCGTTCGCGACGCGCGTCACCGAGCGCCTCGCGCGCTGCGCGCCCGAAGTCACGATGAGCGCGCCCGCGGTGCAGGACGACACCACGGCGCGGCCGACGGCGTTGCTCCCGGGCCCGTGGCCCGATCTCACGCGGCCGGATGCGCCCGACGCGGCGCGCGTCATCGCCGCGGCCCGTGCGATCGAAGCCGTGCGCGACGACCGCGCGCCCGCGCTGCCCGAGGGGCCGGCGCCCGGCGGCACGGGCGCCATCGCCGCGCAGAGCGATTGCCCGTTCATGGCGACGGCCCGCTACCGGTTGCGCGCCGAGACCTGGCCGCAGGCCGCCGAAGGCTTGAGCCCGCTCGAGCGCGGCCAGCTCGTGCATGCGCTGATGGCCTCGTTCTGGCGCGCGGTGCGAACCCACGAGGCCCTGGTGCGCCTCGACGACGCTGCGCTCGCGGCGCACATCGACGCGGCGACGAGCGACGCGCTCGCCGGGATCGACGCCGCACGATGGAGCGCGCTGCCGCCGGTCGTGGCGGCCGCCGAGAAGGTGCGCCTGCCCGCGATCGCCTTCGACTGGATCGAGGCGATCGAGCGCCCGCGCGCGGGCTTCACCGTCGAGCGCATCGAGGCCAAGGAGACGGTCGCGCTCGAGGGCCTCACGTTCCGACTGGCGCTCGACCGCGTCGACGCGCTCGAAGGCGGCGGAGCCGCCATCGTCGATTACAAGACGGGCCTCGTCGATTCCCCGCGCTCGTGGTTCGCGTGGCGCCCGCGCGCGCCGCAGCTCGGCGTCTATCTCCTGGCGCTTCGTCGCGAGTCGCCGCCCGTCCCCGTGCGCGCCATCGCCTACGGCCGGCTCAAGGCCGGCGAGATCGAGGCGATCGGCTATGCGGCGGACGTTGCGCAATGGCCGGGCCTGGCCGACGCGGCGAAGCTCTCGGACCCGCCCGGATGGAGCGGCATCGAGCGCTTTTTCGAGGCGCGCATCCCAGCACTCGCCGCCGAGCTTCGCGATGGCCTCGCCACCGTGACGCCGCGCGGGCCTGCGGGATCGCCGTGCCGCATCTGCGCGCGCCATTCGCTGTGCCGCATCCTCGCCGTGCGCGGCCGCGACAGCGGCGAGGAGGGCGCCGATGACGCCTGACGACGCCGCCCGGCTCGCGCGCGACGAGGCGCACCGGAAGCGCGCGCTCGACACGGGCGCCTCGTTCCTCGTGCAGGCGCCCGCGGGTTCCGGCAAGACGGAGCTCCTCATCCAGCGCTACCTCGCGCTCCTCGCGCGCGTCGACTCGCCGCAGCGCGTCGTGGCGATGACGTTCACGCGCAAGGCGGCGAGCGAGATGCGGGAGCGCGTGATCGCCGCGCTCTCGGCCGCGCGCGACAACGTGCCGGTGGCCAGCGCGCATGCGCGGGTCACCCGCGACCTGGCCGTCGCGGTCCTCGCGCAGGCGGATCGGCGCGGCTGGTCGCTGCTCGCGCATCCGGCGCAGCTCGCGGTGTTCACCATCGATGCGCTGTGCAGCATGCTCGCGCGCCAGGCGCCGCTGACGAGCAGCCTGGGCGCGATGCCGCGCATCGTCGAGCGGGCGGAGGCGATGTACGCGGAAGCCGCGCGCGCGACCCTCGAGGATGCCGATCCTTCCGACCCTGCGTGGAAGCGCGCCTTCTCGCGCACCTCGACAACAACGCGGGACAGGTCGTCGCGCTGCTCGTGTCGATGCTCGCGAAGGCGCGAGCAATGGCCGGTGCACGTCATGGCGGGCGACGAGGCCGAGCTTCGGGCGCGCGTGGAGACGGCGCTGCGCGCGGAGATCGAGGCGGAGCTCGCGGCCGCGCGGGATCGCGTCGACGCCCCGCTTGCCGCCGCCATCGCGCGGTGCGCCGGGCGCGCGGCGGAGGTGCTGCGCGCGGACGGCGGCGACGCGGAGCTCGCGGCGGCACTCGAGCGCTGCGTCGAGCAGGGCGGCCTGCCCGACGGCACGTTCCCCGACGCCGACTGGGAGATAGCCGCCGCGCTGCTGCACGTGCTGCCGCTTGCCGCGGCGCATCTGCGGATCACCTTCGCGCGGCGCGGCGCGGTCGATTTCGCGGAGCTCAACGCCGCCGCGACGAGCGCGCTCGGATCGGCGGAGTCGCCGAGCGAGCTCCTCCTGCGCCTCGACCTCGCCATCGATCACCTGCTCGTCGACGAGTTCCAGGACACGTCGGACGCGCAGTTCAGGCTCGTCGGCCTGCTGACGTCCGGCTGGCAGCCCGGCGACGGCCGCACGCTGTTCGCCGTGGGCGATCCCATGCAGTCGATCTATCGCTTCCGCGACGCCGAGGTGCGGCTCTTCCTGCGCGCCATCGACGAGGGGCGCATCGGCGACGTGCCGGTCGAGTTCATCGACCTCACGCGCAACTTCCGGTCGCAGGGCGCGCTGGTAGCGTGGACCAATCGCACGTTCCCCGACATCCTCGGGACCCGCAACGAGCCGTGGCGGGGCGCGGTGGCCTTCGCCGCGGCCGCCGCCACGCATCCCGAGGGCGCGGAGGGGCCGCCCACCCTCGAGGTCGTCGCCACGCGCGACGAGGAGGCGGCGCGCGTCGTGGCGCACGTGCGCTCGGCGCTCGCGCGCGAGCATCCCGACATCGCGATCCTGGTGCGCGCGCGAGCCGACCTCGAGGCGATCCTGCCGGCGCTGCGCGAGGCGGGCATCGCGTTCGCCGCGGTCGAGCTCGATGCGCTCGGTGCGCGCCAGGCGGTGCAGGACGTGCTGGCACTCGCGCACGCGCTCATCCAGCCCGCCGATCGCCTCGCCGCGTTGTCGGTGCTGCGCGCGCCGTGGTGCGGGCTCGTGCTCGCGGACCTCTTTGCAGTCGCCGAGCGCCTTCGCGAGGGCTTGCCGGGGCTCTTCGACGCGCTGCCGGCGATCGAGGGCGTGAGCGCCGACGGCCGCGCGCGGCTTTCGCGCATCGCCGGCGTGCTCGGTCCGGCGTTCGCCGAGCACGGGCGCGCGCCGCTCGCCGATCGCGTGCGCGGCGCGTGGCTCGCGCCGGCGGCCCCGCGACGCTCGACGAGGACATCGACTTCGGCGCGGTCGACGACTTCATCGGCATCCTGCGCGCCACGCGAGAGGCGGCGACGTCGACGACTGGCAGGCCGTGAAGGACGAGCTGGCCGAGCTTCGTCACGTCCGCCGAGGAGGCCATCACGCCGGTCAAGGTCATGACGTTTCTTCAAAGACGAGGACTTCGAGTTCGACACGGTGATCATGCCGGGGCTCGCGCGCCCCACGCCCACGGACGACCGCCAGCTCCTGCACTGGCGCACGCGGCCGAAGGGCCTGCTCTGCCTCGCTCGGCGGGCCGCGCGGCGCTTCGAACGCGGTCTACGACTATCTCGTGAGGCTCGCGCGGACGGAGTCCGATCAGCCGAGCTCGGGCGCATCCTGTACGTCGGCGTGACGCGGGCGCGCCGGCGCCTGCATCTCGTCGCGACCGCGGAGGTGAGCGTGGATGCCGCCACGGGCGAGCCCGCGTGGCGGACGCCGCGCAGCGCGACCGCGCTCGGCAAGCTGTGGAAGGCGGTGAAGGAGGCGCTCGCGCCGCCCGTCGTCGCGGCCAACGACGCCCTGCACGAGGACCGCGCCGCGCCGCCGCTCCTGCGCCTGCCCGTGGACTTCACCCTGCCGGCGCTCGCGCCGGCGTTCCCTTCGCCTTCGCGGCGTCGTCCGCCGCGCGCGAAGCCGTGCCCGTATTCGAGTGGGCGAAGGCGGAGGCGGCCATCGTGGGCACGGTGACGCACCGCTATCTCGCGCGCCGCGCGGCGATCCCCGCGCTCGCCCGCGACGACGCGGGCCGCGCGGCGCTCCTGCCGCGCATTCGCGCCGATCTCGCCGCCGAGGGCATCGGCGGCGCGGCGCTCGACGGGGCCGCCGCCGACGTGGTCGCCGCGCTCTCGGCGGTGGAAGGACGGCCGCGGCCGTTGGATCTTCGACCCGTCGCATCTGGAGGCGCGCAGCGAATGGGCGCTCGCGGGCCTGGACGCGGGAGCCGTCGTTCACGTGACGCTCGATCGCACGTTCGTCGCGGACGGCAACCGCTGGATCGTCGACTTCAAGACGGGCCGGCACGAAGGCGCGAATGCGGATGCTTTCCTGGCGCAGGAAGAGGCGCGGTACCGTCCGCAGCTCGAGCGCTACGCGCGTATCGTTCGCGGCCTCGATCCCTCGCGGCCCATTCGCCTCGCGCTCTACTACCCCCTCGTCGAGGGCGGCTGGCGCGAGTGGGCGTTCGAGCCCCCGGGGACGCAGGCGCCGCTCTTCTGACGGCGTCGCGGCCGTCGACGCATGTCACGCGCGTCGGTCGTCATCAAAATGCGATAGAATTCAAGCCTTTGGCTTATCTCACGCCCGGCCGCGCGCCCGGCGCCCTGTCACGTTGCGTATCTATCGCGGACTTCCGGCCCGCGCCGACGGCCCGATCGCCCTCACGATCGGCAATTTCGACGGCGTCCATCGCGGCCATCAGGCGATGCTCATGCGGCTTTGCGAAGCCGCGGAGGACCTGCGCCTGCCGCCGGCCGTCCTGACGTTCGACCCGCATCCGCGGGAGTTCTTCGCGCGCGACACCGCGCCGCCCCGGCTCACGCGGCTGCGCCAGAAGCTGGAAGCGTTCCGGGCCTTCGGCGTCGCGCGTACCTACGTCGCGCGATTCGACGCGGCGCTGGCCTCGCTGCCTCCCGAGCAGTTCATCGACGACGTGCTGGTCGCGCGGCTCGCCATCCGGTGGCTCCTCGTGGGTGACGACTTCCGCTTCGGCAAAGGTCGCGCGGGCAACCTCGCGGTGCTGCGGGCGCACGCGAGCACGTTCAGCGTGGAAGGCATGGGGACCATCGACGTCGATGCCGAGCGGGCCTCGTCCACGGCCGTTCGCAAGGCGCTCGCCGACGGCGACCTCGATCGCGCGCGAGCGCTGCTCGGCCGGCCCTACGCGATTTCCGGTCGCGTCGCCCACGGCGAGAAGCGCGGCCGGCACCTGGGCTTTCCGACCGCGAACCTGCCTCTGCGGCACCGTCCGCCGTTCACGGGCATCTTCGCCGTCCGCGTACACGGCCTGGGCGCCTCGCCCCGCGCGGGGGTGGCGAGCCTGGGCGTGCGCCCGACCGTCGAGGCGGCCGGCAAGCCGATCCTCGAGGTCTTTCTTTTCGACTTCGAAGACGCCATCTATGGACGGCGAATTACGGTCGAGTTCCTGCACAAGCTGCGCGACGAGGAGAAGTACGACAGCCTCGACGCATTGACCGAACAGATTCGCGCCGACGTGGCGCAGGCCCGCGACTACTTCGCCCAGGCCACCGTGTGAACACCATGCCCGACGATCCCAAGACCGACTACAAGAGCACCCTCAACCTCACCGACACGCCTTTCCCGATGCGCGGCGATCTCGCCCGGCGCGAGCCCGCGTGGATCAAGGAGTGGCAGCGAACGAAGGTGTACGAGGCCATTCGCGCGGCATCCGCGGGGCGGCCGCGCTTCGTGCTGCACGACGGCCCGCCGTACGCAAACGCCGACATCCACATCGGCCACGCGGTGAACAAGATCCTGAAGGACATCATCGTCAAGAGCAAAGGGCTCGCGGGCTTCGACGCGCCCTACGTGCCCGGGTGGGACTGCCATGGCATGCCGATCGAGGTGCAGATCGAGAAGACGCACGGCAAGAATCTCTCCGCGGCCGAGACGCAGCGCCTGTGCCGCGCGTACGCGACCGAGCAGATCGACAAGCAGCGCGAGCAGTTCAAGCGCCTGGGCGTGCTCGGCGACTGGGACCACCCGTACCTCACGATGGCCTTCAAGAACGAGGCGGACGAGATCCGCACGCTCGGCAAGGTGCTGGAGAAGGGCTTCGTGTACCGTGGCTTGAAGCCCGTCAACTGGTGCTTCGACTGCCAGAGCGCGCTGGCCGAGGCCGAGGTCGAGTATGAGGATCGCGTCGACGTGGCCGTCGACGTGGGGTTCAAGCTCGACGCCGCCGACCGCGGCAAGTTCATGAAGGCGTTCGGCCTCGAGTCGATGCCCGTGGTCGACGTGC
The DNA here is from genome assembly GCA_044225355.1 of Casimicrobiaceae bacterium. Taxonomy (GTDB): domain Bacteria; phylum Pseudomonadota; class Gammaproteobacteria; order Burkholderiales; family Casimicrobiaceae; genus VBCG01. The sequence goes on from JBGAIS010000024.1 coordinate 23,500, forward strand.
TCGCGGTGATCTGGACCACCACCCCGTGGACGCTTCCCGCGAACCAGGCGCTCAACGCGCACCCGGACTTCACGTACGCGCTGGTCGACACGCCGCGCGGGCACCTGGTGCTCGCGCACGACCTCGTCGAGGCGGTGCTGAAGCGCTACGGCCTCAAAGGGCGCGTCATGGCCACCGCGCCCGGCGCGGCGCTCGAGCACTTGAGGTTCCGCCATCCGTTCTACGACCGCGCGTCGCCGGTATACCTGGGCGATTACGTGACGCTCGACCAGGGCACGGGCATCGTGCACTCGTCGCCGGCCTACGGTGTCGAGGACTTCCAGTCGTGCCGCCGCTACGGCATGAAGGACGACGACATCCTGAACCCCGTCACCGGCGACGGCACGTACGCGAAGAGCCTGCCGTTCTTCGGCGGCCTGTCGATCTGGAAGGCCAACCCGCTCGTCGTCGACAAGCTTCGCGAGGTGGGCGCGCTGTTCCACGACGAGAAATTCACGCACAGCTACATGCATTGCTGGCGCCACAAGACGCCGATCATCTACCGCGCGACGACGCAGTGGTTCGCGGGCATGGACGACGTGCCGGGCTACAAGGGCGTCAAGCCCAAGGAGACGCTGCGCGACACCGCGCTGCGCGGCATCGAGGCCACCACGTTCTATCCCGCGTGGGGCAAGGCGCGCCTGACGGGCATGATCGCGCACCGCCCCGACTGGACGCTCTCGCGCCAGCGCACGTGGGGCACGCCGCTCCCGTTCTTCGTCGACCGCGAGACCGATGCCCTGCATCCGGACACCCTCGCGCTGCTCGAGCTCGCGGCATCGAAAGTTGAGCACGGCGGCATCGAGTCGTGGTTCGAGTCCACGTCGGAGGATTTCGGCGTCGACGACAGGAAGTACCGCAAGCTCACCGACACGCTCGACGTGTGGTTCGACTCCGGCGCGACGTTCGAGACCGTGATGGGCGGCCCCGATGGCCGCAAGACGCGCATGGGCTCGCACTCGCAGGACACGGGCTTCCCGGCCGACCTCTACCTCGAGGGCTCGGACCAGCATCGCGGCTGGTTCCACTCGTCGCTGCTCGAGTCGTGCATGGTCAACGGCGTCCCGCCGTACAAGGCGCTCCTGACGCACGGCTTCGTCGTGGACGGCGAAGGCAAGAAGATGTCGAAGTCGAAGGGCAACGTCGTGTCGCCGCAGAAGGTGTCCGATACGCTGGGCGCCGAAGTGCTGCGGCTGTGGGTCGCCGCCACCGATTACTCGGGCGAGCTCAACATCAGCGACGAGATCCTGAAGCGCGTGGTGGAAGGGTACCGGCGCATCCGCAACACGCTGCGCTCTGTTCGAGATCGATCGCGTGGCCATCGCGCAGGCGCAGGCGATGGCGACCGCGGTCGAGGCCGACTACGCACGCTACGAGTTCCACCTCGTCGCGCAGCGGCTGCAGACGTACTGCTCGGAGGAGTTGGGCGGCTTCTACCTCGACGTCCTCAAGGATCGCCTGTACACCGCGGCGAAGGACAGCCGGGCGCGGCGCTCCGCGCAGACGGCCCTCGCGCTCATCCGCGACGCGCTCCTGAAGCTCATGGCGCCCATCCTTTCGTTCACCGCAGAGGAGGCGTGGCGCGTCCTGCGCCCCGCGGAGATCACCATCTTCGCGCACGTCTGGAAGGACAGCCTGCCGGCGCTGCGCGACGAGCCCGCGCTCATCGCGAAGTGGGAGAGGATCCTCGCGGTGCGCGCAGCGGTGCTGAAGGAGCTCGAAGTGGCGCGCCAGGGCGGCAGGATCGGCTCGTCGCTCCAGGCAGAGGTCTCCATCACCGCGCCCGCTGCGGAGTACGAGGCCTTGGCGTCCCTCGGCGACGACCTGCGCTTCGTGACCATAACGTCGGCGGCCAAGGTCGTCCGCGGCGATGCGGTCGCGGTCGAGGTCTCGCCCAGCGCGCACGCGAAATGCGAGCGCTGCTGGCACTGGCGCGCGGACGTCGGCGCCGACCCGTCGCACCCCGGCCTGTGCGGGCGATGTGTCGCGAACCTCTTCGGCCGCGGCGAGGCGCGCTCGCATGCCTAGCGCCATCGCGCTCCCGGCGCGCGCGCCGTCGCCCTTGTGGTGGCGGTGGCTGTTCCTGGCGCTGGCGGTGATCGTCCTCGACCTCGCGACCAAGGCGTGGGTGGTGGCGGTCTTTCGCGAGGGCCAGGTGCTGCCGGTCACGGGGTTCTTCAGCCTCGTCCTCGCGTACAACACCGGCGCGGCGTTCAGCTTCCTCGCGGGCCACGACGGCTGGCAGCGGTGGCTCTTCACGGGCATCGCCATCGTCGCAAGCGTCTTCCTCGTATGGATGCTCCGCCGCGGCGGGCATCGGCTCCTCATGTGCGGGCTCGCGCTCATCCTGGGCGGCGCGCTCGGCAACCTGTGGGACCGCGTGCTCGAGGGCCGGGTCACCGATTTCCTGCTCTTCCACTACGCGGGCTGGTCCTGGCCCGCGTTCAACGTCGCCGACAGCGCGATCACGGTCGGCGCCGCGATGCTGATCGTCGACAGCTTCCGCAAATCGTGAGCGCCGGAGTGCCAGCCTGATGGACGTCCTGCTCGCCAACCCCCGCGGCTTCTGCGCCGGCGTCGACCGCGCCATCGCCATCGTCGAGCAGGCGCTCGCGCAGTTCGGCGCGCCCATCTACGTGCGCCACGAGGTCGTCCACAACAAGTTCGTCGTCGATGACCTGAAGCGCAAGGGGGCCGTGTTCGTCGAGGAGCTGGTCGACGTGCCGGGCGGCGCCACGGTGGTGTTCTCGGCGCACGGCGTGTCGAAGGCCGTGCGCGCGGAGGCCGAAGCCCGCGGCCTGCGCGTGTTCGACGCCACGTGCCCGCTCGTCACCAAGGTGCACGTCGAGGTCGCGAAGATGCGCGAGCAGGGCCGCGACATCGTGATGATCGGCCACGCCGGGCATCCTGAAGTCGAGGGCACCATGGGCCAGGTCGAAGGCGGCATCCACCTCGTCGATTCGGTCGACGAGGTCGAGAGCCTGTCCGTGCGGGACCCCGCGCGCCTCGCGTACGTGACGCAGACCACGCTGTCGGTCGACGACGCCGAGGCCATCGTCGCCGCGCTCAAGGCGCGCTTCCCCGCCATCGTGGGTCCGAAGCGCGACGACATCTGCTACGCGACGCAGAATCGCCAGGATGCCGTGAAGGCGCTGGTGCCGTCGGTGGACGCGGTCATCGTCGTCGGCAGCCCGAACAGCTCCAACTCGAATCGCCTGCGCGAGGTCGCGCAGCATCGCGGCGTGCCCGCGTGGATGGTCGACCGCGCGGACGAGCTCCGTCCGGAATGGGTGGCCGGCAAGCGCCGCGTCGGCGTGACGGCGGGCGCGTCCGCCCCCGAGGTGCTCGTGCACCAGGTCATCGCGCGCCTGAAGGAGCTGGGCGCGCTCGGCGTGACCGAACTTTCGGGCACCACCGAGAGCATCACGTTCCCCATGCCCAGGGGCCTCGTCGGCGAGGCGCACGCCAAGGCGCCGGAGGTGGGGCCACGCTAGGGCTGACTTCGCGCCGACGAAATGGTGCCAGGCCTGCAATGGGGTCTGACCCCATTTCCTCCGATCCGAAGCCGCGCCTGTCAGTCTCCCTTCGCCCCGACGAATTGGTGCCAGGCCTGTAATGGGGTCTGACCCCATTTCCTCCGATCCGAAGCCGCGCCTGTCAGCCTCCGTTCGTCCCGACGAAATGGTGCCAGGCCTGTAATGGGGTCTGACCCCATTTCGTCGCGACATCGACGGCTCGGTCCTACGCCTTCGCGAAGCCCGCGAAATCGAGCTCGCGCGCGAGCGCCGCGGTTTCGCGCGTGAGGCGCGTCGCGAGGCGGGCGCGGGGCAGCGCGAGGACGAGGCGGTTGCGGATCGCGGGCGGCCCGATCGCCGCCACGCGCAGGCTGCCGCGCGCGCCATAGGCGGCCAGTCCGCTCGCCGGCAGCACCGTGCTGCCCGCGCCGCCGCGCACGAGCGAGAGCACCGTGTGCACCGAATCCACCTCCGCCACGACGTCGAGCGCCACGCCGCGAGCGGCTGCCGCGCCGTCGACGAGCGCGGGCAGGGCGTTCGGCGCGCGGGGAAGCACGAGCGGCAGGCTCGCTAGCCTCGCGATCGGCACGCGAGCGGGCAGCGAGGACGTCCCGGCGGGCGACACGAGGAGCATCGGCTCGCGCAGCAGCACCTCGTACTCGAGCTGAGGCGCAGGCGCCGGGTCGAACAGGAGCGCGAGATCGATGCGCCCGCCGATCAGCCACTCGCGCAGGTTCACGCTCAAGGCCTCCGCGACCGTGATCACCGCTTGCGGGAAGCGATCGCGGAAGCGCCTCACGAGCGGCGCCGCGAACGCGTGCGCCACCCGCGGCGGAAGCCCGATCACTACCCGCCCGCGAGGGCTCGTCGCGAGGTTGCGCAGGTCCTCCCGCGCGCGCTCGGCGAGCGCGAGGAGGGTCCGCGCGTGCGCGGCGAACGCCACGCCGGCCTCCGTCGGGACCGCACCGCGGCCGGTGCGGGTCAGAAGACGCTGTCCGACGTCGGCCTCCAGGAGACCGACCTGGCGGCTCAGCGTCGACTGCGTGAGGTGGAGCTGCGCGGCGGCGTGCGTGAACCCGCCGGCGTCCACCACCCGCACGAAGTTCGCGAGGTGCGTGAGGTCCATGCCGGCATTATCCCCTCAAGTCATCGAAACTACGCATCGCTGATATCGCAGCCATGCGCTTTTCACCTGACGGCCGCGTGGCGGACAATGCGCTCCCATCATGGACGCCGTGCAGTCCTTTCATCTCTCGCCCTCGACGCCGTCGCTGCGCCTGCCGCCGCGCTCGTGCGACGCGCACGTGCACGTCTTCGGTCCGCAGTCGCGCTTTCCCTTCGCCGCCGGCCGCACGTTCACGCCCTGCGAGGCCCCCAGGGAGACGCTCTTCGCGCTGCACGACCGACTCGGCATCGAGCGTTGCGTCGTCGTGCGCTCGAGCGCGCAGGTACGACAACCGCGTCACCGAGGACGCCATCGCCGCGCGGCCCGGCCGCTACGTGGGCGTCGCGCTGGTCCCGCTTTCGGTGACCGACGCCGAGCTCGCCCGCCTGGACGCGTCAGGCTTCCGCGGCGCGCGGTTCCACTTCATGCGTCATCTCGGCGCCGCCACGCCCATCGACGACGTCATCGCATTCGGCGCGCGCCTCGCCCCGCTGCGCTGGCACCTGCAGCTGCACTTCGCGAGCGAGCTGGTGCACGAGCTGGCGCCTGCCATCCGGCGCTCGCCGGTTCCCGTGGTGATCGATCACATGGGGCGCGTCGACGCAGGCAAGGGTCGCGAGCATGCCGACTTCGCCGCGCTGCGCCTGCTCGTCGACGCACCGCACGTATGGGTGAAGGTGAGCGGCGCGGAGCGCGCCTCGCGCGCCGGCCCGCCGTACGCCGACGCGGCGCCGTTCGCGCGAGCGCTCGTCGAGGCCGCGCCCGAACGGGTCCTGTGGGGCACCGACTGGCCGCATCCCAACCTCTCGCACGTCCCCGACGACGGCAAGCTCGTCGATCTCCTGGCCGAGATCGCGCCCGCCGAGCCGCAGCGCCGGGCGCTCCTCGTCGACAACCCGGCGCGGCTGTATCGCTTCGAGCGGCGATGAGCGAGCGGCGCTTCGAGGGCAAGGTGGCGATCGTGACGGGCGCGGGCTGCGTCGGCGCGGGCTGGGGCAACGGCCGCGCGATCGCCGTGCGGCTTGCGGAGGAGGGCGCGCAGGTGATCGCCGTGGACCGCGATCGCACCCGCATCGACGAGACGCTCGCCCGGGCGGGAAGCGCCGCGTCCGCCATTCGCGCGGTCGAGGCCGACGTGACGAGCTCCGCGGCGCTGGCAGCGCTCGCGGCCGACACCCTCGCGGCGCACGGGCGCATCGACGTGCTCGTCAACAACGTCGGCGGATCTGCGCCGGGCGGCCCGGTCGAGATGACCGAGGAGGCGTTCGACGCGCAGGTCGCGCACAACCTGAAGAGCGTCTTCCTCGCTTGCAAGCACGTGCTGCCCGCGATGCAGGCGCAGCGCCGTGGCGCGATCGTCAACGTCGCGTCGACGTCCGGCCTGCGGTGGACGGGCGCGGCGCAGGTCGCGTACGCCGCGACCAAGGCGGGCGTCATCCAGCTCTCGCGCGTCGTCGCCGTGCAGCACGCGAAGGACGGCATCCGCGTGAACACCGTGGTGCCCGGCCAGCTCCACACGCCGATGGTCGAGGCGCGGCTCGCGGGGCAGCGCGCCGGCGGCGACGTCGAGGCACTGCTCGCCCAGCGCCTCTCGCGCATCCCGCTGGGCTTCATGGGCGACGGCCGCGACACCGCCGCCGCCGCGCTGTTCCTCGCGTCCGACGAGGCGAAGTTCATCACGGGCACCGAGATCGTGGTCGACGGCGGCATGACCGTGCGCTGCGATTAGCCCATCACGAAGACACCCAAAGGAGGACCTGGGACATGAATCGACGCCGCGCCCTGATGTCGACGGCACTCGTTGCCGCGCTCGCCTCGATGCCTGCGCTCGCGCAGGAGAAGGTCGTGCGCATCGTCGTCGCGTTCCCGCCGGGCGGGCCGGTGGACTTCATCGCCCGCGCCATCGGCGAGGAGCTCGGCAAGGAGCTCGGCGCGCGCGTGGTCGTCGACAACCGGCCCGGCGCCAACGGCGCGATCGGCGCGCAGAACGTCGCGCAGTCGCCTCCCGACGGGACCACGCTGTGGCTCACGAGCGTCGGCGCCGCGGCCATCAACCCGGTGCTCTACGACAAGCTCTCGTACGACATGCAGCGCGACTTCGTGCCGGTGTCGCTCGTCGTCAACAACGACGAGATGCTGGTGGTGAACCCGGCCAATCCCGCGAAGGACGCGGCCGAGTTCGTCGCCAACGCGAAGAAGGCGACGCAGCCGGTGGCCATCGCGTCGTCGGGGATCGGCAGCATCCCGCACCTCGCGATGGAGCAGCTCGCCGACGCGACGAAGGCGCCGCTGCTGCACGTTCCGTACAAGGGCGCCGCGCCGGCCATCACCGACGTGATGGGCGGGCAGGTCGCCGCGTTCTTCGGCGACATTCCGGGGCTCATCGGCCACGTGAAGTCGGGCAAGCTGAAGGCCATCGGCATCGCCGCCCCCAAGCGGCATCCGCTGTTCCCCGACCTGCCCACGCTCACGGAGCAGGGACTGCCGGGCGTGGACACGAACAACTGGTACGCGCTGTTCGCGCCGGCCAAGACGCCGCCCGCCGTCCTCGCGGCGCTCAACGAGGCGGTGCGCAAGACGCTCGCCGTGCCCGCCGTGCGCGACAAGATCGTGGCGAGCGGCGCGGTCCCCGCGCCATCGTCGCCCGCTGAGCTCGGCGCCCTCGTCAAGCGCGATACCGAGAAATGGGGCGCGCTCGTGAAGGCGAAAAAGATCACGCCCGAGAGCTGACGGCGTCATGAGCACATCGCCACGCGTCCCGCTGGTCGAGCCCGGCACGCGCCCCGAGCTCGCGGCCATCGAGGCCGACATCCTCGCCGAGCGCGGGCGCATCTCACCGCTCTATCGCGCGCTTCTCAACAGCGGTCCCGTGGCGTCGGGATGGGAGAGATTCCTCACCGCGGTGCGCAAGCGCACGCTGGTCCCGCCTCGCCTGCGCGAGCTCGTCATCCTTCGCGTGGCCGTCGTGAATCGCGCGCCGTTCGAGTTCGACGCGCACGTGCCGCACGCGCGCAAGGCCGGGATCGAGGACGCCGCGATCGAGGCGCTGCGGGGCTTGCCGGCCGGCGCCGACC
>JBGAIS010000275.1:0-3550 GCA_044225355.1 Casimicrobiaceae bacterium
ACGCTGTACGGCGAGGACGGCGCATTCGCATACCTGAAGAAGCTGGCGCCCAACGTGATCCGCTACACGCAGTCGGGGACCGCGCAAGGACCGTCCGTCGCGCGCGGCGAATCGGCGGTGGGCGTGAGCTTCGTGCACGAGTTCATCACGCAGCAGCTCGCGGGATTCGCGGTGGACATCGCGATCCCGTGCGAGGGCACGGGCGCCGCGCTGGGCGGCATGGGCATCGTCGCGGGCGCGCCGCATGCCGAGGAGGCGCGCGTGTTCTACGACTGGGCCCTCACGCGCAGCGCCCAGGAGCTCGCCAACCGCACGAAGAACCTCATCATCCCGGCGAACGCCGCCGCCACCGTGCGCCCCGAGGCGTCGAAGTTCGCGGGCGCCGCCATGCTCGACGTCGACCCCATGAAGTTCGGCCAGCCGGAGGAGCGCAAGCGCCTGCTCGCGCGGTGGCAGCGCGAGATCGGCGACTCGCTGCGCTGAGGCGATGAACGAGTTCGGGCTCATCGATCGGTTCTTCCGGCGGCCGGCGCGCGATGCTGCGGTGACGCTCGGGGTGGGCGACGACGCCGCGATCGTCGCGCCGTCGCCGGGCTGCGAGGTGGCGATGGCCGTGGACATGATGGTCGAGGGCCGCCATTTCCTTCCGGACGCCGATCCCGCCTCGCTGGGTCACAAGATCCTCGCGGTGAATCTCTCGGACATGGCGGCGATGGGCGCGCGGCCGCGCTGGGCGCTCCTCGCGGGCGCGCTGCCGGACGCGGACGAGCGCTGGCTCGAGGCGTTCTCGCAGGGGCTCTTCGCGCTGGCCGATCGCTTCGGCGTCGCGCTCGTCGGCGGCGACACGACGCGAGGCCCCCGCACCCTGTGCCTCACCATCGCGGGCGATCTTCCGACGGGCTCCGCGATCACGCGCTCCGGCGCGCGCGCGGGCGACGACGTGTGGGTGTCGGGCGAGCTGGGCGGCGCGATGCTCGCGCTGGCGGCGCTGCAGTCGCGAACCCGGCTCTCGGCCGAAGAGCTCGAGGCGTCCCGGCGGCGGCTCGAGTGGCCCGAGCCGCGCGTGGCGCTGGGCGAGCGGCTGCGCGGCCTCGCCACGGCGGCGCTCGACGTCTCGGACGGGCTTACCGGCGACCTTGCGCACGTGCTGCGGGCGTCCCGCGTGGGCGCGCGCCTCGAGCTCGATCGCATCCCTTGTCCCCCCGCCCTGGCGGCGAAGCTCGCCGGCGACGAACGCGCGCTGGCGCTTTCGTGCCTCCTCGCCGGCGGCGACGACTACGAGCTCTGCTTCACCGCGCCCGCGGCGATGCGCGACCGCGTCGAGTCCGCGGGCATCGACGCAGCGGTGCGCGTGTCGCGCATCGGCGCGGTCGTCGAGGGCTCGGCGCTGGAGATCGTCGACGAGGCGGGCGCGGCCCTCGCGGAGCTGCCGCGCGCGTTCGATCACTTCGGCACCTGATGCGACCGACGCTGCGCTTCATGCTCCATCATCCGGCGCACTTCCTCGCGCTGGGGTTCGGCGCGGGGCTTTCGCCGTTCGCGCCGGGCACCTTCGGCACGATGGTCGCGATTCCGATCGCGCTCGTGCTTCGCGCGTTCGGCGGCGACGCGTCGTATCTCGTCGCGGTGGCGGTGCTGTTCGTCGTCGGCGCGTGGGCGTCGGGGGTCGCCGGCCGCGCGCTCGGCGTGCCCGACCACGGAGGCATCGTCATCGACGAGATCGTCGCCTTCCTCCTCGTGCTCTTTTTCACCGGGACGACGCCGCTGCGCATCGCGATCGCGTTCGTGCTCTTCCGATTCTTCGACATCGTGAAGCCGCCGCCGGTGCGCCAGGTGGACGCGGCGATGAAGAACGGCCTCGGCGTCATGCTCGACGACATCGTCGCGGCGGGATACGCGCTGCTCGTCTTCGCCGTCGGGCAGAATCTCGTGGGATGGATGTGACCGACGCAACGTTCGACGGCATCGACCTCCGCCGGGTGGAGGAGGTGAGCCTCAACGCGCTCCAGACGCAGCGCCAGCTCTTCTACGACGGCTGGCTCCTGCGCGTATCGCCGGGCAAGGCGCGGCGCGCGCGCAGCGTCAACGCGCACTTCGGCTCGACGCTCCCGCTCGAGCAGAAGATCCGGCACTGCGAGAACGTCTACGAGGCGCGCGGGCTGCCGGTGCTCTTCCGCATGACGCCCTTCGTGCATCCCGCGGGCTTGGGCGATGCGCTCGCCGCGCGCGGCTACGCGGCCTTCGATCCCACGCACGTGCAGGTGGTGCGCCTCGACCGGCCGCCCGATCCTCGCGAGGCTCCGGATTGCGACGTCGCGTGCCCGCCGGCGGAGGCCTTCGCCGACGCCGTCGCGATGCTCCAGGACGCGACGCCCGCGCAGCGCGATGCGTACTTCGAGCGGATGAGCAACACCCCGCAGGCGACGCGCGCGCTCGTCGCGCGCCACGGCGAGCGCATCGTCGGCGTGGGCACGGTGATGGTGGAGGAGGGCGTGGCGGGCGTGTTCTCGATGGCCACCGCTCCCGACATGCGCGGCCGCGGCGTGGCCGGCGCCATCCTCTCGCGTCTCCTTTCGTGGGCGTGGGAGAAGGGCGCGGCGCACGCGTACCTCCAGGTGGAGGCGACGAACCACCCCGCGCTGGCGGTGTACCGGCGCTTCGGCTTCCGGACCGCGTACACCTACCACTACTGCGGTCGCGAGGGAGAAACGTGAGCACGCAGGCGCTCGCGCGGAGGCTGGGCGCGGCGCTGTCGCGCAAGTCGGCCCTGTGCGCGACCGCGGAGTCGTGCACCGGCGGCCTCGTGGCCGGGGCGATCACGGACATCGCGGGAAGCTCGGCCTGGTTCGATCGAGGGTTCGTCACCTACACCAACGAGGCCAAGGTCGACCTCCTGGGCGTGCCGGAAGCGACACTCGCCGCGCATGGCGCGGTGTCGGAGGCCACCGCGTGCGCGATGGCCGAGGGCGCGCTCGCGCGCAGCGTCGCGCACGTCGCGGTGTCGATCACCGGCATCGCGGGGCCGGGCGGCGGAAGCCCCGGCAAGCCGGTGGGAACGGTCTGCTTCGCCTGGGCGGGGCGGGGGCTTCCCACCACCTCCATCACCCGGGTGTTCGGGGGCGACCGCGCCGGCGTACGACGGGCGGCGGTGACGGCGGCGCTCGAAGGGCTCCTCGTCCTGGCCGACGCCATCGGCCATTCGGCCTAGGCCAACGGTAGCGCTTGCGTCGAACGATCGTTCTATGCCATGATCCTCCCAACGTAACGCCCGCCTTCCCGGCCTCCCGGCCGCCGGGCGATACTTCGAAGGAGATCGCTCCCGTGCCCCTCGACGCCAATTCCTCCGCCAATACTCCCAACAGCCCGATGGACGACCAGAAAAACAAGGCCTTGTCGGCCGCCCTAGCCCAGATCGAGAAGCAATTCGGCAAGGGCTCGATCATGAAGATGGGCGAGGCCCAGATCGCCAACGACCTCGCGGTGGTGTCCACGGGCTCCCTGGGCCTCGACATCGCCCTCGGCGTGGGGGGCCTTCCCCGCGGCCGCGTGG
>JBGAIS010000276.1:0-3495 GCA_044225355.1 Casimicrobiaceae bacterium
GTCGCGCGTGGGCGGCGCTCGGTCGCGGCCTGCCGCGGCCCGACGCGATCCTCGTCGCGTCGGCGCACTGGGAGACGCAGGTGCCCATGCTCACGGGCAACGCGAAGCCGCAGACGATCCACGACTTCCGCGGCTTCCCGCCGCAGCTGTACGAGGCGCGGTACCCCGCGCCCGGCGCACCTGACGTAGCGTCGCGCGCGGTCGCGTTGCTGAAGGGCGCCGGCATCACCGCCGGCATCGACGGCTGCCGCGGGCTCGACCACGGCGCGTGGGTGCCGCTCCTGTATCTGTACCCCGACCACGACGTGCCCGTCGCGCAGGTCTCGCTGCAGCCGTCGCTCGGCACCGCGCACCACGTGGCGCTCGGCCGCGCACTCGCGCCGCTCGCGAAGGAAGGCATCCTGGTCGTGGGCTCGGGGCACACGACCCACAACCTCCACGACTGGATCGCGAATCGCAAGCGATCGGAGCCCCTTCGCTACGCGCAGGAGTTCACGCAGTGGATCCAGGCGAAGCTCGATGCGAAGGACACGCAGGCGCTCGTCGACTACCGCGACGTCGCGCCGTCGGCATCGCGCGCGCATCCTACCGAGGAGCACCTCCTGCCGCTGCACGTCGCATGGGGCGCGGCCGGCGAGGCGCCGCGGGCGGAGCGCGTCGTGACGGGCTACGAGGCGGGCGCGCTCGCGCTCGACTCGTGGCTATTCCACTAGCTCGAAGACGAGCTCCTCGCCGCCCACCTCGATGACGTCGCCGGCATGCAGGTGCCGCGGCTCCCGACCGAGCGTCTCGCCGTTCACGCGCGGGAACGCGTCGCCCTCGACGTACGTGACGTAGTAGCCCTTGGGCCGGCGAGTGAGCACCGCCACGCAGCGCTCGGGCGCGCCGAACGTCGCGATCACGCGGTCGAGTGCCTTCGTCTCGCCCTCGCGCGCGCCGGTGCGATAGCGCACGCGGCCCGTCGGAAAGCGCGCCTTGGCCTCGCGCGTCGACGGGATGTGCAGGTCCTGCGTGATCTCGCCGTCGATCACCTTGTCGGGGTTGAGCTTGAGCCCCGGGATCAGCATGGTGCGGTCGAGGTCGATCTCCGAGGCCTTGGTGTCGACATAGCGGAGGCTGAACGCGCCGAGCGCCACGACGTCGTTGTGCTGCAGGATGCGCCGCGGGGTCACCGAGCCGTTCACGGGCAATCCCGTGCCGCCGCGAAGATCCTCGAGGATGTAGTCGTTGCCCACCGCGGAGATGGCGGCGTGCTCGTCGCCCACCGCGGGATCGTCGACGACGATGCGGTTGCCCGCCGCGCGGCCGATGGTCACGCGATCGCGATCGAGGAAGCACTGGTCGACGACCGTCCCTTCGTTGCTCAGCACCAGCTTGGCCATCGCTATCGCGTCCCGAAGAGTCGCTTCAACCACGCACGGAATCGCGCGAGCCAGCCCGCGCGCTGGGCGGGGAATGGCGAGCGCACCTTGGCCAGGATCACGGAGACGTTGTCGTATCCGCCGTTGTCCTTCGCGGTCTGCACGAGGTGCGTCGCCGCGAGCGGGAGGTTGGCGCCGAGCGACGCGACGATGAGCTCGATGTCGTCGTCCTCGACGCAGTCGTTGAGGCCGTCCGAGCACAGCAGGTAGATGTCGCCCGGCAGCGTCTGTTCCTCGTTGAGATGCGCGGACACGCGCTCCTCGATGCCGAGCGCGCGCGTGACGAGGCTGCGATTGTGCGACTGCCGCGCCTCCTTCGCCGAGATCACGCCGAGCTCCACCTGGTCGCGCAGGAGCGAGTCGTCGCGAGTGAGGAGCACGAGCTTTCCGTCGCGGACGCGATAGATGCGCGAGTCGCCTACGTGCGCGAGCGCGACGCGATTGTCGTGGAAGACCGCGACCGCCATCGTCGTGCCCATTCCGCGATAACGCACGTCGAGGCGCCCTGCGTCGAAGATCGATTTGTTGGCGCGATTTATGCTTTGATTTAGCGCAAGCAGTGGCGCATGCTGACGCCGCTTCGCGTGAAAGCTGTCCGCGGCCTGGGTGAGGCCCGCGAGCAGGGTCTCGGTGGCCATGCGGCTCGCGACCTCGCCCGCACGATGCCCCCCCATGCCGTCCGCCAATGCGACAATGCCGGTGGCGGCGTCCGCGGCGATGCTGTCTTCGTTGTATTGGCGCACGTTGCCGACGTCGGTCAAAAGCGCCACTTCAAGGAATTCGTCAGCCATGCTTCAATGGATCCGCTCGTTGGATCGACGGGACAGCTTGAAAGTATTACACGGCATCGCCCTTGCGGCGCTTCTCCGCGCTCCCGTCACCGAATGAACGACGCCCTCATCACCCCGCGCAAGACCCTGGGCCGCTACGAGATCCTCGGCGAGATCGCACGCGGGGCGATGGGTGTCGTGTACAAGGCGCGCGATCCGCTCATCGATCGCCTGGTCGCGATCAAGACCGTCACGCTCGGCCTCTCGGACGCCGAGACCGAGGCATTCGAGAGGCGATTCTTCCGCGAGGCCAAGTCGGCGGGGCGCCTCAACCACCCCAACGTCGTCACCATCCACGACGTCGGCAAGAGCGATGATGTCGCCTACATTGCCATGGAGTTCCTCGACGGCCGGTCGCTGCGCGAGATCATGGACTCGGGCGTCGTGCTCCCGCCCCAGCGCATCGCCGACATCACGGCCGAGATCGCGGAAGGCCTCGCGTTCGCGCATCGCAACGGGGTCATCCACCGCGACGTGAAGCCCGCCAACGTGATGGTGCTCGCGAGCGGCGCGGTCAAGATCACCGACTTCGGCATCGCGCTGCTGCCCACGGGGACGCGCACGCTGTCGGGCAACGTCTTCGGGTCTCCGCGATACACCTCGCCCGAGCAGGTCATGGGGCGCACCGTCGACGGACGCTCCGACATCTTCTCGCTCGGCGCGGTGCTCTACGAGCTCTTGACCGGCGTGTCGCCGTTCACGGGCAACGACCTCAACGGCATCCTCAAGGCGGTGCTGTCGGACCCCACGCCGGCGCCCAGCAGCCACAATCCCAAGCTGCCGCGCGCCTTCGATCACATCGTGGGCAAGGCGCTCGCCAAGGACCCCAGCGACCGCTACCAGGACGCGGACGAGATGGCCCGCGAGTTGCGCGGCTTCGACACGATGGAGTTCGCGAGTCCCGGGCTTGCGCCCCTGCCCGCGCTCGAGCATCCCACGCAGCCGATCGAGGCCGTGGCGGTCGAAGACCTTGCGCCGCCACCCCCCATGGCCGAGGAGGAAGCGTTGCTGCCGGCATCGGATCCCATCGTCGCCGCGGCGGCCGTCGTGCCGTGGTGGCGCAAATCGTGGGCCCTCGGCGCGGCCGCGCTGGGCGCGCTCGCGCTCCTGGGCGTGGTGGCATGGTCCGCGCGCGATCCTTCCGCGGTGCCGCCGAAGCCTGCCGACGCCGCGCGATCGAGCGGGACCATCGCGGCCGCCTCTTCGCCTGCCGCCGCGGCTTCAGCTGCCGCTCCGCCGACGCC
>JBGAIS010000025.1:0-29023 GCA_044225355.1 Casimicrobiaceae bacterium
ATGCCGGGCTTCCGCCGCGGCGTGTACCTCCACGCGACGCCCCGATCGCGCCGCTACGCGGTGCCGGACCGGACAGCGCTCCTCGTCGTCGACCTGGACGGTGCGGACGCGCTCGGCGATGACGCCGCCTGCGACGCGCTCCTCGCGCGGGTCGATGCCGTCGAGGGCGTCGGCGCGAGCCGCATCCTCACGCTCGCGCCATCCGCGTCGCCGGGCTCCGGCCAGCACACCGGCGGTCCGGCGCGCCTCGCCATGATCGACACGCGCGAGATCACGCCGTCGCTCGTCGACGCGGTGGGCGGCGCATGGACGTCGCGCACGCGGCCGGACATCCGGTCGGTGTCGATGCTCGCGCGCCGCGCGTACTCGTCCTTCCGCCCTTCCGGAGCATGAGCGTCATGCGCAAGCTGGCCCTCGCGCCGCTGTCGTTGCTTCCGCACGGCCCCGTCGAGCAGTTCGACGCGGCGCTCGCCGCGGGATTCGAATTCACCGGGCTGCGGCTCGTGCCGGTGTCGCCTACCGACCCCGTGTTCCTCGACGACGCCGCGACGAGGCGCGAGCTCGCGGCGCGCGTGCGCGACGGCGCGTTGCGCGTCCTCGACATCGAGGTCTTCCGCATCGGCCCCGCCACGGGCGTCGGCGGGCTCGAGCGCGCGCTGGACTTCGGCGCGTCGCTCGCG
This sequence comes from Casimicrobiaceae bacterium, assembly GCA_044225355.1. GTDB lineage: Bacteria > Pseudomonadota > Gammaproteobacteria > Burkholderiales > Casimicrobiaceae > VBCG01. The sequence goes on from JBGAIS010000025.1 coordinate 681, forward strand.
GCGCGTCACGCGCTCTTCACGCTGCCGCTGCGCACCGAGGGCCGCGTCGAGGACGAGGACGCGTCGGTCGCGAAGCTCGTCGAGTTCTGCGACCTGGCCGGCACGCTCGGCATCCGGCCGATGCTCGAGTTCATGAAGTATCGCCTTGCCGGCACGCTCGCCGATGCCGTGCGCGTCGTGCGCAAGGCGCGCCATCCCAACCTCGGCATCTGCGTCGACTCGCTGCACCTGTTCCGCTCGCGCGGCACGCCCGACGAGGTGCGCGCGCTCGATGCCTCGCTCATGCCTTACGCGCAATGGTGCGACGCGCCCGCCGCCATGCCCTCCGACGACGAGATCCCGCGCGAGGCGCGCTACGGACGCATGATCCCGGGCGACGGCGGCCTGCCGCTTCGCGCGCTCCTGGCCGCGCTGCCCACGCAGGCCGCGCTGAGCGTCGAGGTACCGCGCGCGTGGCCTGCGGGCACGCCGGCGCGGGACGTCGCGAAGGCGCTCGGCGACGCCACGCGGCAATGGCTCTGCGCCGCGGAGCCCTCGCGTTCCACCGCTTACGCCCGATCCGCCCTTCCTTCGAATTGAGGAGCAGCCGCATGAATCGCATCCGCCGACTTGCCGTCGCCGCCGCCCTCGCGGCGCTCGCGCCGCTTTGCGCCCACGCGCAAGGCGGCGCGTATCCCACGAAGCCCATCCGCCTGATCGTCCCGTATCCTGCGGGCGGCTCGAACGACGTCATCGCGCGCATCGTCGGCCCCAAGCTCGGCGAGGTCCTGGGCCAGACCATCGTCATCGACAACCGGCCGGGCGCAGGCACGGCGCTGGGTGCCGCGATGGCCGCACGCTCGGCCCCCGACGGCTACACGCTCTTCATGGGCTCGCTCGCGTCGCACGCGACGGGCCCGTTCCTCATCAAGGACCCCGGCTACGACCCGGTCAAGGACTTCGTCCCCATCTCGCTCCTGGGCATCGCGCCCATCATCCTCGTCGTCAACAACGACTTCCCGGCCTCCAACGCCGCCGAGTTCCTGGCCCTCGTCAAGAAGAACCCGGGCAAGTACAACTACGCGTCCGCGGGCAACGGCAGCCCGCCGCACCTCGCGGCCGAGATCTACAAGCAGCAGACGGGCACCCAGATCGAGCACGTCCCGTACAAGGGCGGGACGGCGCATCTCATCGACCTGCAGGCCGGGCGCGTGGACGCGATCTTCGATACCAGCATCTCGAGCATGGCGTTCATCAAGGGCGGCAAGGTGAAGGCGCTCGCCATCGCGGCGCCCAAGCGGTCGGCGGAGCTTCCCAACGTGCAGACGTTCGCCGAGTCCGGCCTCGCGGGCTTCGAGCTCACCGCGTGGTATGGCATCCTCGCCCCCGCGGGCACGCCGGCGGACATCGTGAAGACCCTGAACGCCGCCATGGTCAAGGTGGTGGCGATGCCCGACGTGCAGCAGCAGTTGCGCAACCTGTCGATCGAGCCGGCGGGAAGCTCGCCGCAGCAGTTCGCGGCGATGATCGACGACGAGCTCGCGAAGTACGGCAAGGCCATACGCACGGCCGGCATCAAGGCGGAATGACATGACCACGATTGCAAAGCCGCGTCCGCTCGGACGCTCCGGGATCTCGGCACCCCCGCTCGCGTTCGGCGGCAACGTCTTCGGCTGGACCGTCGACGAGCCGACGTCCTTCCAGCTCCTCGATCGCTTCGTCGACGCGGGCTTCACGCTCATCGACACCGCCGACGTCTACTCGAAGTGGGTGCCGGGCCACGCGGGCGGCGAGTCGGAGACGATCATCGGGCGCTGGCTCGCGCGCCGCGGCCGCCGCGACGACGTCGTCATCGCGACCAAGGTGGGCGGCGAGATGGCGGGCGGCGAAAAGGGATTGTCGGCCGCGTACATCGAGCGCGCCATCGACGCCTCGCTGCGACGGCTCCAGACGGACTACGTCGATCTCTACCAGTCGCACTTCGAGGACCTCGTGACGACGCCCGACGAGACGATGCGCGCGTTCGCTCGCCTCATCGAGAAGGGCAAGGTGCGCGCGATCGGCACGTCCAACCACTCCCCGGCGCGCCTCCGGGAAATGCTCGCGCACTCGGCCGCGCACGGCCTTCCGCGCTACGAGACGCTGCAGCCGCTGTACAACCTGTACGACCGCGACGCGTTCGAGCGCGACCTCCGCCCGCTGTGCGAGGCGGAAGGCCTGGGCGTCTTGAGCTACTACGCGCTCGCGAGCGGCTTCCTCACGGGCAAGTACCGCACGGACGCCGACGTTGCGGCGTCGAAGCGCGCGCGCTCGAACCAGAAGTACATGAACCCGCGCGGCCTCGCGATCCTCGCGGCGCTCGATGAGGTCTCGGCGCGCGTGCAGGCAACGCCCGCGCAGGTGGCGCTCGCCTGGGTGATGGCGCAGCCGGCCGTGACGGCGCCCATCGCGAGCGCGACGAGCCTCGCGCAGCTCGACGAGCTCATCGCCGCCGCGGGGCTCGCCCTCGATGCGTCCGCGATGGCGGAGCTCGACCGCGCGAGCGCCTGGTAGCGTCGCCGGCGCCCCGGGGCTCGTCCACCGCGCGGCGAAGCTCGCCATGAGCGATACCACCTGCGACGTGCTGGTGCTGGGCGCCGGCGCGGCCGGGCTCGCGTGCGCCGCCACCGCCGCGACGCTGGGCCTCGACGTGCGCGTCGCCGACAAGGCCGCGTCCTTCGGCGGCACCACGGCGCTGTCGGGCGGCTGGCTCTGGATTCCCTGCAGCCGGCACGCCGCACGCGCGGGCGTCGCCGACTCGCTCGACGACGTGCGGACGTATCTTCGCGCCGAGCTGGGCGATCGCTACGACGCGCGGCTCGTCGACGCCTACCTCGAGTCCGGCCCGCGCATGCTCGAGCATTTCGAGGACGAGCTGGGCGTGCGCTTCGCCATCGGCCTCGACTATCCCGACTATCACAGCGCCCAGCCCGGCGCCCGCGACGGCGGGAGGTCGGTGTGCGCCATGCCGGTCGACGGCCGCTCGCTCGGCGAAGACGTCGCGCGACTGCGCAAGCCCGTGCCGGAGATGACGCTCTTCGGCCTCAAGGTGGGCTCGGGCGCGGACTTCCAGCACTTCTTTCGCGCGCGCCGCTCGATCCGCTCGGCGCTGTACGTGCTCCGGCGCATCGTGCGCCACGGCCTCGACCACGTCGTGCACGGGCGCGACCTCACCCTCATGAGCGGCAACGCGCTCGCCGGCGCGCTCGCGCGCAGCCTGCGGGCACGGCAGGTGCCGCTGTGGCTTTCGAGCGAGGCGACGTCGCTCGTCGTGGAGGAGGGCGTGGTTCGCGGCGCGGTGCTGCAGCGCGACGGCGAGCGTGTCGTCGTGCGCGCCCGGCGAGGCGTCGTCCTCGCCACCGGCGGCTTCGCGCACGACAAGGCGCGTCGCGCGGAGCTCCTGCCCCCGGCCGCGGCTGGCGACGCGAGCTCGCTCGTGGTCGCGCAGAGCGCGGGCGACGGCCTGCGCCTCGGCGTGTCCGCCGGCGGCGTCGTCGCGCGGGGCCTCGCGAGCGGTGCGGCGTGGATGCCCGTGTCGCACGTGCGCCGCCGCGACGGCACGCGCGGTCTGTACCCGCACAGTTTCGAGCGTGGCAAGCCGGGCGTGATCGCCGTCGACTCGACGGCGTCGCGCTTCGCCAACGAGAGCGACTCGTACCATGACTTCGTGCGCGCGCTCCTGGCCCGCGAGCCCGCGACCGGACAATGCTGGTTCGTCGCCGACGCGACGTTCGTCGCGCGCTACGGCCTCGGTATCGCCAAGCCGTTCCCGCTGCCGCTTCGCCGGTATCTCAAGTCGGGCTACCTCGTGCGCCGCCCCACGCTGGAGGCGCTCGCGCAGGCGCTGTCGCTCGATCCCGCGCGCCTCGCGCGCACCGTCGCCGACTTCAACGCCGACGCCGCGCGCGGCGTGGACCCGACGTTCGGCCGCGGCGCGTCCGCCGACACCCGCGACCAGGGAGCCAAGGCGACCCGGCCGAACCCGGGCCTCGCGCCCATCGCGAAGCCGCCGTTCTACGCGGTGCGCGTGCACGCGGGCGACCTCGCGACGTTCGCGGGGCTCGTCGCCGACGACCACGGGCGCGTGCTGCGGGCGTCGGGCGAGCCCGTGCCGGGCCTGTACGCGGCGGGTACCGACATGGCGAGCCCGTTCGCGGGGGTCTACGTGGGCGCGGGGGCCAACATCGGTCCCGCGATGGTGTTCGGGTACCGCTGCGCGCGCCACCTGGCGGGCGTCCCGGCGGCGGCGCCATGAGGCAGCCGCGCCGCGGTCGCCGCGCGCGCCTTGGGTAGAATCGAAAGCCTCACAACCCTCGCGCCTCTGACGGCGCCCGGTCGAGCCCCTTCCGATGAACAGCCTGGAACGCATGCTGAGCCTGCTCGAGGTGTTCACCACGGCCGCGCCCGTGTGGTCGACGGAGAGCCTCATCAGCTACTCCGGCTGCACGCGGTCCACGTGCTACCGGTACATCAAGGCGCTGCAGACGGCGGGCCTGCTCACGCCCGTGGCCGGCGGCGGCTTCATCCTCGGGCCGCGCGTCGTGGAGATGGACCGCCAGATCCGCACGTGCGATCCCGTGTACAACGCGGGAGGCCCGCCCATGGAGCTCCTGTCGCGTCAGACGGGCTACGCGGCGCTCCTGTGCGCGCTGTACAGCGACACCGTGATGTGCGTGCGCAACGTGGCCGGGGCGGACGCGCCCGACGGCATCTTCTCGCGCGGGCAGCGGCGCCCGCTGTTCCAGGGCGCGGCGTCGAAGATCATCCTCGCGCACCTCCCGGCGCACCAGCTGCGCTCGCTCCACGCGCGCAACCGCAAGGCCATCGCGGCCGCGGGACTGGGCGGCGACTGGGAGGCGTTTCGCACGACTCTTCGCACCATCCGCCACCAGGGCCATTGCATCACGCGCGGCGAGTTCCAGCCCGGCGTCGTGGGCATCGCGGCGCCGCTTTTCAATCGCGAGGAGCAGGTGCTGGGAAGCCTCGGCATCGCGATGGCGGAGACCGCGCTGCCTGACGACCGCATCGAGCCGCTGGCGGCGTCCGTGATGAAGGCCGCGGCGGAGGCCACGCGCCGCATCGCGACGTTCGAGCACGGCGTCGACCGGCCCGCGCGCGCCGTCGGCTGAAGACTCAATTAAGTAGGGTCGGAGTCAACTTAATTTCGCGACCGCCAACCGCGAGATTAAATAGGGTCGGAGTCGACTTGATTTCGCGACTTGCTCGAGGCGACCTGCCAAGCGCGCGATTAAGTCGACTCCGACCCTACTTACTTGCGCCGACCGGAATTAAGTCGACTCCGACCCTACTTATTTGGGGTGCGAAGCGGCTGTCTCCCGTCGAGGGCAGCGGCGCGAGAGGAGGCGCCACGCCATCTGCGAGGGGCAGCCTGGCGGCGTTCAGCACCATCGCGAGCATGCTGTAGTAGCCGCACAGGGCGAGGAGGTCGAGGACGCCCGCGCGCCCGAACCGGGCCTGCGCGGCGTCGTACGACGTGTCCGACGGCTGCCCCGCGCGCAGCGTCTGCTGCGCGAACTCGAGCACCAGCGCCTGGTCGCCCGTCAGTCCCGGTGGGGGCATGCCCTTCGCAATGGCGTCGATCACGGCGTCCGGAAGGCCCGCCTTCTGCGCGAACTTCGCGTGTGGCACCCATTCGTTCTGGCACGTCCAGTGGCGCGCGGTGGCGAGCACGGCGATCTCCGTCAGGTCGTCGCTGAACGACGTGCCGAAGCGCAGGTGCTCGCCCAGCGCCTGGATGCGCCGCGCGAGCGGCGGATTGTGCAGCAGCGCGACGAACGGGCCGCGCACGCCGCCGCGCGGGCCGCTCGATATCTCGCTCGCGACCGCGCGCTGGTCGGCGGTCATGTCGGCATCGGCGATGGGCGGGAAGCGGGTCATGATGGCAGGCTCCGGCGTGCTCAGGTGGCGTCCACGACGTCCACCTCGAAGGGGCGGTCGTGATCGAGGGTGGGCATGCGCGCGCGCGCTTTCGCGGCGTCGGCAAGGTCGATGTCGGCGACGAGCACGCGCGGCCCCTCCGCCGCTTCGGCGACGATGCGGCCGAGCGGATCGACGACGAGCGAGTGGCCGTACGTGCGATGCCCGCCGGGGTGCTCGCCGCACGTCGCGGGGGCGGCGACGAACGCGCCGCACTCGATCGCGCGGGCGCGCAGCAGCGCGTGCCAGTGCATCTCGCCCGTCGCCTGCGTGAACGCCGAGGGCACCACGACGAGATCCGCCCCGGCGTGCGCGAGCGCGCGGTAGAGCTGCGGGAAGCGGAGGTCGTAGCAGATCGAAAGCCCCAGCCGGCCCCAGGGCGTGGCCACGACCACGGCCTTGTCGCCCGGCTGGTAGAGGCTCGACTCGCGAATGGCGCGGCCGTCCGGGAGCGTCACGTCGAACATGTGGAGCTTGTCGTAGCGCGCCACGATCTCGCCGCGATCGTCGATGACGAACGAGCGGTTCGCGATGCGCTCGCCGCCGGTCGCGATGGTGAGCGAGCCCAGGATGACCCACACGCCATGCTCGCGCGCCATGTCGCGGAACGCCGGCAGCGCCGGATGCTGCGACTCGGGCAGCGCGGTCGACCGCATCACGCGGCCGCTCGCGTGCAGCACCATCGCGTACTCGGGAAGCATGAGCAGCGTCGCGCCCTCGCGGACGGCCTCGCGCGCGAGACCCTGCGCGGCGCCGAGGTTCGCCGCCAGGTCCTCGGACGGCGCGACCTGCAGGCACGCGAGTCGCATTACGCGGCTCGCGCGCTCGGCTGCGGGGCGGGAAGGTTCAGCATCTCGCGCGCCTGCGCGGGCGTCGCGATGGCGTAGCCCAGGAGCTCGAGGATGCGCCGGGCCTTCTCGACGAGCTGCGCATTGTCGCGCGCGAGCACGCCGCGCTCGACGTACACGTTGTCCTCGATGCCCACGCGCACGTGCCCGCCCAGGAGCGCCGCCTGCGCGACCATCGGGAACTCGTGGCGGCCGATGCCGAACGCTGCCCACGCGGCGCCGGGCGGCAGCATGCTCTTGAACGCGGCGAGCGTCTCGGTGGTGGCCGGCGCGCCCCACGGCACGCCCAGCACGATCTGGAACAGCGAGTCGCGATCGACGATGCCGCGCTCGATGAAGTTGAGCGCGAGCGCGAGATGGCCCGTGTCGAAGAGCTCGAGCTCGGGCTTGACGCCCGCCTGCCGGATACCCTGCGCGATCGCCTCCGCATGCGCCGGCACGTTGATGAGCGCGCCCTTGCCGAAGTTGAGCGTGCCCATGTCGAGGCTGCAGATCTCGGGCTTGAGCGACACGATGTGGCGCACGCGCTCCTGCGGCGTGCGCAGGTTCGAGCCCGGCGCGGCCGTGTTGGCTTCCGTATCGCTCGGCACGAACCGGGCACCGGGACCGGTCGTGAGGTTGACGATGACGGGACTGCCGCTGTCGCGGATGCGCTCGACGACCTCGCGATACAGGTCGAACGCCATGCTCGCCTTGCCCGTCTTGGGATCGCGCACGTGGATGTGCGCGATGGCGGCGCCTGCCGTGCAGGCGTCGATCGCGGCGCGCGCGATCTCCTCCGGCGTGACGGGCACGTTCGAGAACTTGCCCGCGGTGTCGTCGCCGCCGGTGACGGCGCAGGTGATGATGATGGGTCGGCTCATGGGGTCGCGGAGGGGGTGGCGTGGGCGTCGGCGCGGACGACCGCGCGCGTGATGGAGTGGTCGGCCTGGCGGATGCCGGGGGGCAGCGGTCGCCAGTGCAGGGCGCGGATCTCGCCGAACTCGTGCGGCAGGCGCGTCCAGCGCTCGCCGCCGTCGTCGCTCCTGAAGACCTGCCCCAGGTTGGTCGCGATGAACATGACGTCGGGCATGTCGGGATGCGCGGCGAGCGTCCACACGGTGCTGTTCACGGTGGTGGGAAGCGCGACAGCCTCGAACGTGCGACCGTAGTCGCGGCTGCGCAGGAGCCGGCCGTCGTTGCCCGGCGGGCCGTTGCCGTTGGTGACGAAGAGCGACGACGCGTCGCGCGGATGCGGCACGACCGCGCGTGTGTACTGCCACGGCGCGTCGAGCTTCTCGAACGCCCAGGTCGCGCCGTGATCCTTGCTCCGGTGGAAGCCGCGATTGGTGGTCGCGAACGCAAGGTGCGAGCCGTCGGCGTCGCGCATCACGGCGATGCCGTGCACGTCGTTCGAGACGAGGCCCGTGTCGCACGACGTCCACGTGGCGCCGCGGTCGTCGCTCCGGAAGATGCCGCCGATCTCGATCGTGGCCCACAGGCGGCCGGGCACGAGCGGATCGAAGAGGACCTGCGTGACGCGGGTCGGACCCATGTTCACGCTCGAGTACGACTGGACGCCGGGGACCGCGAGGGCGCGCCACGTGGCGCCGGCGTCCTCGCTCATGAAGAGCCCCGCGGGACGCGTCCCGGCGACGATCACGTCGGCGTTGCCGGGGTCCACCGCGACGGCCCAGACGTCCTGCATGGGGGAGGAAAGCGGCGTCCAGCGCGCGGGCCCCTCGTCCCAGCGGAAGATCCCCATGTCGGTGCCCGCGAACAGGCGATCGCGGCGCGAGGGGTGGCTCGCCATGGACCACACGCGCGCCTCGAGGTACATGCCGGAGTGGCTGTTCGGATGAACCCAGAGCTCGCCCCCGTCCTCGCTGAACCACGCGGAGTGTCCGGCGGTCCCGACGTAGACGTGCAGGGCGGGCGAGGGGGTCGACGGGGTTACGGGATAGGCATGCGCCATGGGCGGGCAGGAGCTCGGGCTCTCGCGGGTGAGTGTGTCAAAGTGTCCTACTATATGGAATATTCGTCAAATCACGGCAACGAGCGCGAGCGTCAGCGCGCGTGGACGTAGCCCTGGAAGTATCCGCATACGCCCATCGATTGTCCCGAGATGTTGATGGCCGCGTCGGAGGCGAGGAATACCGCGAGCTGCGCGACCTCGGAAGGATCGATGAAGCGGCCGAGCGCGGTATTCGCGAGCGTCGCCGCCTCGAGCTCCTCGACGGGGCGTCCCTCGAGCTTGGCTCGCCGCTCGGCGTTGCCCCGGTGGCGATCGCCCGTCACCACCCCGGGCAGGATGGCGTTCACGCGGATGTCCTCGGGGCCGAGCTCGAGCGCGAGCGTTTGCGTGAAGCCCAGGATGGCGGCCTTCGACGTGGCGTACGGCAGGCGCAGCGGATTGGGCAGGCGGCCGGCGATCGACGACAGGTTGAGGATGACGCCGCCGCCGGCCGCGATGAGCAGGGGCACGGCGAGCCGCGTGACATAGAACATGCCGTTCACGTTCACCGACAGCACGCGATCCCAGTCCTCGGGCGCGATGCCCTGCACCTTGGACGTCGGCCCGCCGATGCCCGCGTTGTTGACGAGGACGTCGAGGCCGCCCAACTCGCGCGAGACGTCGTCGAAGAGCCTCGCGACGTCGGGCACGCTCGAGACGTCCGCCCGGGTGACGCCGATGCCCGGGTTGGCGGCCTCGACGGCCTCGAGCATGGCGGGCGCGATGTCGCAGACGTGCACCCGGGCGCCGGCGCTCAGGAACGCCTCCGCGATGGAGCGCCCGATGCCCGAGGCTCCCGCCGTGACGAGGACACGCTTGCCGCTCAAATCGATGTGCATTTCGCTGCTCCGTGAGGGTGGCGAGGCTCGGAGGAGAGGTCCCCGGGCCCGCGTTAGATATCAAAAAAGCTTACCATATGGGATATTGTTAGTAATCGGACGGGGGCGGGATGGACGAGCTCGGGCGAATCCAGACCTTCATCAACGTCGTCGAGGCCGGCAGCTTCTCGGCCGCGGCGCGCCACGTCTCGTCGGTGAGCTCCGTCACGCGCCAGGTGAGGTCGCTCGAGGAGGAGCTCGGTGTGCTGCTCCTCCACCGCAACACGCGCAGCCTCTCGCTCACGGAAGCGGGGCGCCGCTTCTACGAGCGCGTGCGGGGCATCGCGCACGACCTGCGCAACGCGAAGTCGGAGGCGCAGTCGTACCAGGATCACGTGAAGGGTCTCCTGCGCGTCGCGCTGCGCACCGTGACCGGCCCCACCATCATCGTGCCGGCGCTTCCGCGCTTCCTGCGCGAGTATCCGGAGCTCACGCTCGAGATCACGCTCACCGACCTGCAGCAGGACCTCGTCGTCAACGACATCGACGTGGCGGTGTGGATGGGGCATCCGCAGAACGCCGACATCGTCGCGCGGGTCCTCACCCGCGGGTCGCGCGTCGTCTGCGCGGCACCGGGCTACCTCGACCGCATGGGCGTTCCGGGTCACCCGTCCGACCTGCAGTCGCACGACTGCCTCGTTCACAGCGCGCACTCGTACACCGACTACTGGACCTTCACGAAGGAAGGCCAGTCCCAGCAGGTGGTGGTGCACGGGCGCGTGCGCTCCGACAACGGGCTCGTGCTCCTGTCGTCCGCGCTGTCGGGGCTCGGGCTTTACGTGGTGCACGACTGGATGGTCCGCCAGCCGATCGCGCGCGGCCAGCTCGTGCAGGTCATGGGCGACTACACGGTGGACCCCGGCCCGGCGAGCGCGCAGCTCTACGCCGTGTGCCCGAGCAGCCGCGGCATGTCGCGCAACGTGCGCGTCTTCATCGACTTCCTGGTGGACCTCTTCAAGTCGTAGCGTGGCCCTGGGGGATCGCGAGGGCTACGTCTTGACGAACGCGGCGCGCATGCCGCCGTCGACGGGCAGGACCGTGCCGTNNNNAACTTCGCGGCGTCGCTCAGGAAGAAGAGGATCACGTCGGCGACGTCGTCCGCCTCGGCGATGCGCCCGAGCGGCGACGGGCCTCCGAAGCCGAAGCGCGACGTCGGGCTCGTGTTGCGACGGATCTCCTCGATCATCGGCGTGTTGACCATCCCGGGCGCCACCGCGTTGACGACGATGCCGAGCGGCGCGAGCTCCACCGCGTAGACGCCCGTCACGACGTGCACCGCCGCCTTCGCGGCGCCGTAGATGCCCGCGCCGACCTTGGGCCGGATGCCGGACGTCGATCCGACGACGACCACGCGCGACGGGCTGTCGACCGTGCCGCGCGCGCGCAGGAGCGGCAGCGCCTCGCGAATGCACAGCCACGGCCCCTTGACGTTGACGTCGAGCGCCTGGTCGACCTGCTCCGGGGTGAGCTCGGCGAGCGCGCCGGTCACGGTCACGCCCGCGGAGCACACGAGCGCATCGAGGTGGCCGGTGCCGGACGCCACCTGCGCGAAGGCGCGCGCCACGTCGTCGGGCCGCCTCACGTCGCAGGTCGCCGTGCGCAGTCGCGCGCGCTCGCCGGCGCCGGCCCGCGCGGCCTGCTCGGCGAGCGAAGGCGCCGAGCGATCGACGGACCACACGGTCCAGCCCAGGTCGAGCAGCCGCTCGACCGTGCGCCGCCCGATGCCCGACGCGCCGCCCGTGACCACCGCCGTCTTGTCCACGCTTGCCACCTCTCCGATGCGACGTGCCCGTCACTGCCGGGCGCCGGCGGGCGATCGTAAGCGGGGTGCCAAACAGTGTCAATCGGCAGGAAATCTTGGCGATGAGTCACCGCAGGAGGGCTGCGAACGCATGGATCGACGATTGACAATAAATCGCAACCCATGGGATAAATTAAAGCTCGCGATGCGCTGCGGCCATCGTCCATGCGATGGGTCCAGAGCGACGTCGACAAGTCCGCAACGATCGATTCCACCGAGGAGGGATGGCATGAATCGCTTGCTCAACTGGATTTCCGTGGTCGCGGCGGTGGCGGTGCTCGGCGTGCCGGCCGTCGCGCCGGCGCAGCCGGCGCCGTATCCCAGCAAGCCGATACGCCTCATCGTTCCGTACCCCGCGGGCGGCGCGGTCGATACGGTCGCGCGCATCGTGAGCGTGAAGCTCGCCGACGTGCTCGGCCAGTCGATCGTCGTCGACAACCGGCCCGGCGGCGGGACGCTGCTGGGCGCGGGCCTCGCGGCGCGCTCGGCGCCCGACGGCTACACGCTCGTGATGGGCTCGCTCGCGTCGCACTCGACCGGCCCGCTGCTCATCAAGGATCCGCCCTACGATCCCGTGAAGGACTTCACGCCGATCTCGCTCGTCGCGGTCGCGCCGATCATCCTCGTCGTCAACAACGACTTTCCCGCGGCGACCGCTGCCGAGTTCCTGGAGCTCGTCAAGAAGAATCCGGGCAAGTACAACTACGCCTCCTCCGGCAACGGCAGCCCGCCGCACCTCGCGGGCGCGATCTACGTCTCCTTGACGGGCACGCAGATGGTCCACGTGCCTTACAAGGGGGGCACCGCGCATCACATGGACCTGCAGGCGGGCCGCGTGGACGCGATCTTCGACTCCGCCGTGTCCAGCATGCCGTTCATCAAGGCCGGCAAGCTCAAGGCGCTCGCCATCGCGCAGCCCAAGCGCTCGGTCGAGATCCCCAACGTGCAGACGTTCGCGGAGTCGGGGCTCACGGGCTACGAGCTCACCACCTGGTACGGCGTGCTCGGCCCCGCCAACATGCCGCCCGACATCGTGAAGAAGCTCAACGCGGCGATCGTGCAGGTGGTCGCGATGCCCGACATCCGCGACAAGCTCCGCAACCTCTCCATCGACGCCGCCTCCACGACGCCCGAGGCGTTCGCGACCATGATCCAGGCGGAGCTCGCGCGCTACGGCAAGGCGATCCGCGAGGCGGACATCAAGGGCGACTGACGGGCCCGCCGGGCGGCGCTGCGCGCGGCGCGTGCAGTCGATTGCGTGCGCCGCAAAGGGCCTTTGCGGGCGGCCTGGTTCCGGCGCGTCGCCTGCGCCCCTAAGATCCCTCGCAGGAGGACTCGAACATGATGAAGCGGAGGCGTTTTCTCGAGGGTGCGCTGGTGGCGCCCCTCGCCACGTCGATGCCCGCGCGCGCGGCGGACGACTATCCCAACCGACCCATCAAGATCATCGTGCCCGCGGCGGCGGGCCTCGCCGTCGACCTGTGCGCGCGCTACTTCGCCAACAAGCTCTCCGACAGGCTCAAGGTGGGCGTGGCCGTGGAGAACGTCCCGGGCGTAGGCGGCGTGCTCGGCTACAACATGGTGGCCAACGCGAAGCCCGACGGCTACACGCTCCTGATCGCGGGCATCCCCATCTACCTCCTGCCGCTCTTCTACAAGGACGGCCCGATGTTCGACCCCATCAGGTCGTTCACGCCGCTCGCGCGCGTCGCCTACGTGCCGCTGTCGATCGCGGTGTCGACCGAGTCCCCGGTGCGCACCATGCAGGGCCTCGTGGAGCAGATGAAGGCGAAGGACGGCCAGGTGCGCTACGGGAGCCAGGGCTACGGCAGCGTGACGCACGTGTGCCCGACGGCGCTCAACATCGCGACGGGCACGAAGGCAGAGCACATCCTGTACAAGTCGGCGCAGACGGGTGTGACCGACGTCGTGGCCAATCGCATCGACTTCATGTGCCTGTCGCCGGCTGTCTGGATCCCGCTTCGCGACGCGGGCAAGGTGCGGGTGCTCGCCGTCACGGGCCCGCAGCGGCAGAAGCGCTTCCCCGACGTGCCGACGATGACCGAGGCCGGCTACGCCGGCGCGAACGTCACGTCGATGTTCGACTTCATGGCGCCCGCGGGCACGCCGGACAGCATCGTCAAGGTGCTGGAGTCGCTGTTCATCGAGATGGCCGCCACCGAGGAGTTCAAGGAGATGGGCGACCAGCAGATGTTCATTCGTGGGACCATGCGCAAGGCCGAGCTCGAGAAGGCCATTCCCGCGGAGTACGAATACTGGAAGAAGGTGGCGGCGCAAATCCCGCCGCCGGCGCAATGACGGGGCGCTCCCCGGGGCATCCCGATGAATCTCACGAGGTGACGACGGCATGGACATGAGCTTTCCCAGTCTCAAGAGTCAGGTCAGCGAGGCCGAGTGGCGCACCCGCACGTGGCTCGCGGCCGCGCACCGGCTGGTGCACGAGGCGGGCGTGCAGGACCTCACGTACAACCACCTCTCGGCTCGCGTGCCCGACCAGCCCGGGACGTTCCTCATCAAGCCCGAGCAGCAGATGTTCAGCCAGGTCACCGCGTCGTCGCTCATGAAGCTCGACTTCGCGGGCAACAAGCTCTCCCCGAATCCCGGCAGGATCAGCCTCGCCACGATGATCATCCACGGCGGCATCCTCGAGGCCAAGCCGCATCTCAACGCCGTCTTCCACACGCACTCGCCCGCGAACGTGGGCGTGTCGGCGCAAAAATGCGGGCTCCTTCCTCTCAACCAGCACGCGCTGCGCGTGTATTACAGGACCGGCTACCACGAGTTCCACGGATGGGAATTCGACATGAGCGCGCGGGCGAAGCTCATCGAGAGCCTGGGCGACCACATGTTCCTCGTCATGCGCAACCACGGCGCGTGCGTCGTCGGCAGGACCATCGCCGAGGCCTACGTCGAGCATCACCATTTCCGAGTTCGCGCCGCGCGCAGATCGCGGCGCTCAGCGCAGGCGGGGGTCGACCAGCTCGTCATCCCGCCCAAGGACGTCATCGACTACGCGATCGGCCAGGCCGGAAGTTCCTCACCGGCGTGACGGAGAACGATGCTGTTCGCCCGCAAGGCTGGACTTGGGGCCGTTCACGTTGATGCGCTGCACGTCTGCAGCCATCGCCCACGCGGAACCTCGCGGACTTCGAGGCATTAGCGCCGATTCCGGCCGCAACGCGCTTGTGCCTGGCCCTGGTGCCCGCTGGCGTGCCCGCGCGACCCCAAGTGACCGTCACCGGCGCCTCGATCTTCATTGCGCGCGACTACATGCTCGACGCGATGCTCGACCGCGTCGCGCAGGCGATGGAAGCCGAGGGCCATCGCGTCGTGCGCGGCGCGCCGTCCGCACCGGGCGCGATCTTCGCCGCCTCGCGCAGGGCAACGGGGGCGGGCGCTGCGCGACGTGGACGTGGCGATCCTGTCGGCGCGCGCGCCGGTGGAAGAATCCCTGCTCGACGCCTGCCCGCGTCTTCGCGGCATCGTGGCCCCGAGCATCGGCGTCGACTTCATCGACCTCGACGCCGCCTCGAGGCGCGGCATCCTCGTCACCAACGGCGCCACGATGGAGTGCGTCGTCTCCACGGCCGAGGCCACGGTGATGCTCATGCTGATGCTCCTGTACCGGCCCGATTGGTCGCAGGAGGTGCTCGAAGGGCGTCGCGAGCGGCCGCTGCCCTCGCCGGAGGCGCGCTGGGCGCGCATGCTCCACGGCAGGAAGGTGGGGCTCGTCGGCTACGGGAACATCGCGAGCCGCGTCGCGGAGCGCGTGCACGCCTTCGGCGCGCGCGTCGTCGTCGCCGACTACGCGAGGCTCAATCGCGGCGGCCTGCCGACGTACGTCGCGGTCGCGCCGCTCGACCAGCTCCTGTCGACGTGCGACATCGTGAGCCTGCACGCGAAGGCGGTGCCGCGGCAGCCGCCCATCCTGGGCCGGCGCGAGCTCTCGCTCATGAAGCGCGACGCGTATCTCGTCAACACCGCGCGCGGCGCGCTGGTCGACCAGGGCGCGCTCCACGATGTGCTGGCGCACAGGCGCATCGCCGGCGCCGCGCTCGACACCTTCGAGGTCGAGCCGCTGCCCGGCGACAGCCCCCTGCGCACGCTCGCCAACGTGCTCCTGACGCCGCACATGGTGAGCGCGACGCGCGAGCAGTACGAGTCGCTGCATCACGCGGCGGTCGAGAACGTTCGCGCGCTGCTCGCGGGACGCGTTCCGCCCTATTGCCTCAATCGCGGCGCCGTCG
Organism: Casimicrobiaceae bacterium; assembly: GCA_044225355.1. Classification (GTDB taxonomy): domain Bacteria; phylum Pseudomonadota; class Gammaproteobacteria; order Burkholderiales; family Casimicrobiaceae; genus VBCG01. The sequence continues at coordinate 16,424 of JBGAIS010000025.1, forward strand.
CCCAGTGGCAGCGGCGCTTCGGCGGCTGACGCCTCGTACGCTTCGCGACGCCTTCAGCTTCGCACGCGAGTCCGGATCCGCTCCGCCGCATCGGCGATCGCGCGTAGCCGGGCTTCGGCGGCGACGGCGGAGCTGACGGGGTTGTCGGCGAACGTCGCGAAGCCGCAGTCGGGATTGAACAGCACGCGGTCGGCGCCGAGGACGTCGACGGCGCGGCGCATCCGCGCCTCGATGTCGGCGATCGCGTCGGGCGCGTCGAGCTTCTGGTTGGCGACGCCGACGCCGATGCGCTGGTGCGCCGGCAGCGCGCGCAGCACGTCCAACTCGCCCGCGCGCGGCGTGCACAGCTCGAGGAACAGCGTGCCGACGTCGAGCGCGCCGAGGGTGGAAAGGAGCGGCGTGTAATCGCCCGCGAGGCACGTCGACTCGTCGGTCGTCCAGTTGCCCCGGCACACGTGCAGCGCCGTTCGCTCTCGCGGGAGACCCGCGACCACGGCGTTGACGAGGTCGCGCGCGAACGCGAGCTCGTCGGCGGGGTCGCCCTTCTCGGACAGCGCGCCGCACATGAACGAGCGCTGCGTCTTGTGGCCGGTGAACACCACCTCGGTGAGCACCGGCTCGTCGAGCTGCACGAGCGCCGCGCCATGCGCGAGGAGATGCGCGATCTCCTCGCGCAGCACGCGCACGATGTCGGTCGCGAGCGCCTCGCGCGAGGCGTAGGCGCGATCGGAGATGCACTCCATCCACATCGTTCGCGTCAGGAGGTAGGGGCCGGGGAGCGCGACCTTCACGGGGCGATCGCAAAGCGTGCGCACGAAGTCGAGCTCGTGGACGGCGAGCGAGCGCGAGCGGCCGAGCGGACCGAACACGGCGGGATGGCGAACGTCCGCCGCGGGCACGTCGAGGGCGCGGAGCTCGCGCGCGAACTCGTCGGGGTCGTCGACCAGCGGCAGGAGGTCGGTGAGCGGAATGAGCTGGCAGTTGTCGAGGAGGCCCGCGACGAAGCTCGAGTAGCTGTCGCGCCGCTGCTCGCCGTCGGTCACGACGTCGACGCCGGCGCGAAGCTGCGCCTCGACGGCGAGGCGAACGGCATCGTCGGCCGTCGCCTGGAACTCGTCGTCGGGCATCCGGCCCTCGAGGTGATCGTGCAGCGCGCGCAGGAGCCACCGCGGGCGCGGCCAGCTCCCGATGCCCATCACGGAGAGCGGCGCGATGGCGGGCGCGGGCGACGGCGCCGCCGCGGGGACGGCAACGCTCGCGCGCACGGCGGCGGGCGCGCGTTGCGCCGCCGCGGCGGTGGCCGCTCGCGCCCCGCGCTCGGCGAGCGTGCCCTTCGCGACGAGGAAGCTGTGCTCGCGGCCGTTCTCGACGACCGACACGAGCTCGTTGGACGTGAGGCGGCACCACGCGGGCAGGTCCTCGCGCACCGACGACTCGGTGGAGCGGATCTCGAGGAGCCCGCCGCGATCGAGCGGATCGATGTGGCGCCGGATGAGCAACAGGAGTCCGTTGCCGCAGTCGAGGTCGCCGCCGTCGAAGCTCACGTCGGGCGCGTGGGGATGCTGGTTGCGAGTGTCCATGGCGATCGGGAGTATGCGTCAGAGGTCCCCGGCCGACGGCCCGGCGCTTCCATAGAGCATCGACGAGGCGCGGTCGTCGAACGCCTTCGCGGGCACGTCGACGACGAGGCGTCCATGCGCGAGCCCCACGATGCGGTCGGCGTACTCGCGGGCGAAGTGGAGCTGGTGGAGGCTGCAGACGATCGCGACGCCGTCGCGCCTCGCGATGCCGCGGAGGAGGTCGAGGATGCCGACGCTGATGTGCGGGTCGAGGCTCGCGATGGGCTCGTCGGCGACGATCACGTCGGGCTCCTGCGCGAGGGCGCGCGCGATCGCGACGCGCTGCTGCTGGCCGCCCGACAGCGTATCGGCGCGCTGCCACGCCTGCGAGACGAGGCCGACGCGCGCGAGGCATCTCAGCGCCCGCAGCGTGTCCTCGCGCTCGAAGCGCCGGGTGATGCCGCGCCACGCGGGAACGTGACCCAGGCGGCCGGCGAGCACGTTGTCGAGCGCATCGAGGCGCCGCACGAGGTTGAACTGCTGGTACACCACGGCGATGTGCGTCCGCCGCCGACGCGCCGATTCGCCGGCAACCTCGATCTCGCCTTCGTCGGGCGTCGTCAGGCCCGCGATGCAGCGGATGAGCGTCGTCTTGCCCGCGCCGCTCGATCCCAGCACGGCGACGAGCTCGCCCGCGCGCACGTCGAAGCTCACGTCCTCGATGGCCGCGCGCCCGCCGAAGCGCTTGCTGACGCCGCGCACCGTCACGCGCGCCGGCGCAGGGGGCGGCGCGATCGCGGCGCTCGCGCTCACACGAGCTTCCTGCGCAGCCAGCCGCTCAGCTGGTCGAGCAGCGTGACCACCACGAGGATGAGGGCGATGATGGTGAAAAGGCGCGGGAAGTCGAGGAGGTCGAGGCTGTTCTTGAGCTCCTGCCCGATGCCGCCGGCGCCGACCACGCCCAGCACCGTCGACGCGCGCACGTTGAACTCCCACCAGAAAAGCGACGTCGACAGCATGACCGGCGCGACGTCCGGGACGAGCGCGTAGGTGATCGACGTCCACCGGCCGGCGCCCGTGGCCTCGACGGCCTCGAACGGCCGCAGGTCGATGCTCTCGAGATGATCCGCGAAGAACTTCGCCGCACTTCCCCACGTGTGAAGCGCGATGCCCAGCACGCCCGCGAACGGTCCCAGGCCCACGGCCGCGACGAACAGCAGCGCGAACACGAAGGAATCGATGCCGCGCAGCATGTTGAGGAACCAGCGGACGGGGTAGTACAGCGCGGGCAGGGGCGTCACATTGCGGCTCGCGAGGACCGCGACCGGAATCGCGAGGAGGACGGCGGCGGTGGTGCCGATCGCGGCCATCGCCACCGTCTCCGCCGTGCGCTGCAGGAAGAGCGGCAGCTCGCCGAGGGCGGGCGGCCATGCGCTCGCGATCCAGTGGCCGAGCTTGGGCAGGCCCGTCGCGAGCTTGGCGGGGTCGACCTGCGCGAGGTGCCAGCTCACCGCGTAGAACGCGAGCACCAGCACGACCACGGTCCACGTGCGCACTCGCCTCGAGGTCCATCGCCGCGCCGCCGCGTCGTGCGCAGCGAGCGCGGCGACCGCTTGCACGTCGGGGGGCGCCGCGGCGCCCTCCGACGGCGAGACCGCTACGCTCACGCGCGAGCCTTGATCTTGCCCACCGCGATGCCGGCCTTCTCGATCGTCGCGTACGTCTCGTGCGTCGAGGCGACGAAGCCCGTGTAGTGCGGCGGCAGCAGCGTCTTGGCCTGCTCCGGCGTGATCGCGGTGAGGATCTTCTGCACCCGATCGCCCAGGCCCGCGGGCGCATTCGCGGGCAGCGCGATGGCGTCGTTCGGCAGCGGCGCCGAGGTCCACACGATCTTGTTGGCGTCGGCCTTGATCTTGCCGGACTCGATCATGGCGGTGCGATTGCGGTCGAAATCGGTCGCGAGGTCCACCTGCCCGCTCGAGACCGCGACCTCGTTCGCGGCGTGCGTCGCGCCTTCGTTGTACTTCCAGAACGTCTTGGGATCGATCTTCCAGACCTCCTTCGCGTAGTAGGTCGGGATGAGCCAGCCGGAGGTCGAGCCCACGTCCGCGAAGGACATCGACATGCCCTTCGAGTCCTCGGGGAATTTTGCGATCTTGAGGTCCGGCTTCGCGATGACGATGCCGAGGTAGGTGGGCTTGTCGTCGTACTTGACCGTGGCGACGGCCTTGCAGCCCGAGGCGGCGTTGGCGAGGATGTACCCCCACGGGCCCATCCACGCGAGATCGAGCTGGCCCGATCCCATCGCGACCGCCATCCCGGCCCAGTCGGTGGTGGCGACGAGGTCGTATTCGACACCGAGCTGCTTCGCCAGGTAATCGAACAGCGGCGTGTACGCCTTCTTCGTGTCGGTGGGCGTGGGCAGGAGCGGGCCCACGCCGAACTGCATCTTCTTGCCTTGCGCGCGAGCGATGCGGGCGGGGCCCACGAGCGCTGCGCTGCCGGCGAGGGCGGCGGTGCGCGAGATGAAGCCGCGGCGGTCGGTCGACATGTCGATTCTCCCTGTGGGTTGTCAGTAGCTGACGCTGGGGCAGCCGTCGCTCATGAACTCGATGAGCTTGGCGCCGCCGACGACCGTTGCGCCGGCCACGAGCTTGCTCTCGTCGAGCGCGCGCTTCTTGAAGCACGGCGAGCAGACGAAGATCTTGCCGCCGGCCTTGACGAAGTTCTCCATGAGCTCCTTGAGCGGCGCGAAGCCCGCCTCGTGGATGTCGTCCGCGTAGCCCGGCTGCGACAGGCGAACGCCTTCGATGCTCAGGAACACGAGCGTCTCCTTGTCGGACGCGACCGAGGCGTTGGCCACGACGAAGGCCACCGTGGCCTTGTCGGTGTTGTCCTTGGCGCTGGTGAGGCTCACACAGAATTTTCCGGGCATGACGTTCCTTTCGTTGAGGGCGGTACGAGCGATAGCGATGTTGCGATCAGGCGGCCCGGCGGCGGATCCACCAGCGATGCGTGGCGGGCTCGCCATGGACGAGCTCGTGGCGCGTGAGGCGGCACCAGGCGGGAATGTCCTCCGATGCGCCCGGGTCGAGCGCACGAAGCTCGAGCACCGCGCCGGGCGACATGGCGTCGAGCCTCCGCTTGAGCGCGAGCACGAGGTCGCCGCATCCCTGGTCTCCCGCATCGAACGTGGCGTCCGCCTTCGGCGCCGCCTGGGTGGCATCGGTCAAGCACGTCTCCGTCGAAGTGACGCCGCGCCGTGCACCTGCGCACGTCGAGCGAGTGCGCACGACGAGGCGAGCGCGCCCGTCCCGGCGGGGAAGGGTGGATTTCGGCAACGGCGAAGGTTTGCGCCAGACTGGCGACGGCCGGCCTGCCACCGCAATCGATGGAGAACCGGCGAGGAGCGGCATCCGCGGCAGGGTCGATGACCTCGTCCCTGCCCGAAGCGCCGCACGGCGAAGCTAACACAGTGGGGCAGGGACGACAATCTCGGCCCGCAACTGCCGGTCCGCCCGAGCGCGTGCCGGCATCGTCGAAACGGACATTCCTGGCCGCGGTTGACGCGGGTCAAGGCGCGGCGCCGGCACGGTGCCATCCTTCGCCGATGGCGACCGTCCCCCTTTCCGCCGACCTCCTGCGCCGGTACGACCGGCCCGGCCCGCGCTACACGTCGTACCCGGCCGCGCCGCATTTCTCGCCGCGATTCGACGAGCGCGCGCTGCGCGACGCGGCGCGGCAGAGCAACGGCGACCCCATCCCGCGCCCGCTGTCGCTCTACGTGCACGTGCCCTTCTGCACGAGCCCCTGCTTCTATTGCGGATGCAACCGCGTCATCACGCGCGATCGCACGCGCATCGGACCCTATCTCGCGGCGCTCTATCGCGAGATCGACCTCGCCGCGGCCTTGTTCGACCGCGACCGCGAGGTGGTGCAGCTCCACTTCGGCGGCGGCACGCCCAACTTCCTGGCGCCGAACGAATTGCGCGAAGTGGTGCAGACGCTTCGCCGGCAGTTCCGCCTCGCCGACCGCGACGACACGGACATCTCGATCGAGATGGACCCGCGCACCGTCGGCGTCGACGACGTCGCGGCGCTGGCGGAAGTCGGGTTCACGCGCGCGAGCCTCGGCGTGCAGGACTTCGATCCCGCGGTGCAGGCCGCCGTGAATCGGCGGCAGTCCGTGGCCGAGACCATCGCGGTGATCGAGGCCTGCAGGCGCAGCGGGATGCGCTCGGTCAACGTCGACCTGATCTACGGCCTTCCGAAGCAGCGCCCCGAAGGCTTCGGCCGGACGCTCGACACGGTGATCGACGCGCGCCCGGACCGCCTCGCGGTGTACGGCTACGCGCACCCGCCGCGCCTCTTCATCGCGCAGCGCAGGATCGCGAGCGAGATGCCGCCGGAGCCGGAGGCGAAGCTCGAGCCTTGATGCTCGCCATCGAGGGCTCACCGCCGCGGGTTACGTGTACATCGGCATGGATCACTTCGCGCTTCCCGGCGATGCGCTCGCGCAGGCCCAGGCGGCGGGCACGCTGCATCGCAACTTCATGGGCTACACGACGCACGCCGACAGCGATCTCGTGGGCTTCGGCGTGAGCGCCATCAGCCACGTCGGCGCGACCTACAGCCAGAACCCGCGCGACCTGCCGGCGTGGCAGTCGGCCATCGCCGAAGGGCGCCTTCCGGTGTGCCGCGGGATGACGATGACGAGCGACGACGTGCTGCGCGCCGACGTCATCCAGCGCCTCATGTGCGCGGGCGAGGTGCCCATCCGCGAGCTGGAGCGGCGATACGGCATCGCGTTCCGGGCCTACTTCCGGGATGCCCTGGCCGCGCTCGAGCCGCTCGCCCGCGACGGGCTCGTGCGCATCGAGCAGGACCGCATCGCCGTGGACGGCGTGCAGGGGCGGCTCCTGTTGCGTAACATCGCGATGTGCTTCGACGCCTACCTCGATCGCTCGGCCCTGCCCGTCCAGTTCTCGCGCGCGATCTGACGCGATGGCCGCGTCCATGACGAGCCCCCGTCTTCCCAGGGCGACGCGCGCACCGCGTGGCCGACGACGGCGACGTATCCACTTCTGCTCGACCTGCGCGTTCTCGCAGGTGTGCATGGCCGAGGGCATGGGCAAGCGCGACCTCGACCTGCACGTGCTGGTCGAGCACGTGGGACCGTTTCACGCCGGCGACTACATCTTCCGCAAGGGCGATCGCTTCAATGCCATCGCCGCCGTGCGCGGCGGGTCGGTCAAGACATGCATGGTCGACCTCGAGGGTCGCGATCGCGTCCTGGGCTTTCACCTGCCGGGCGAGGTGATCGGCCTCGACGGCATCGACGGCGATCGCTATCCGTGCGACGCGGTGGCGCTCGACACGGTGATGCTGCGCCGCTTCTCCTTCACGCGCATCGCCGATCTCGCGACGCGCCTTCCGCAGCTCCAGCGGCACCTGTTTCGCTTGCTGAGTCGCGACATCCACGCCGCCACGCGGCTCGGCGGCGACTGGTCGGCGGACGCGCGCATCGCGGCGTTCCTGGTGGACATCGGGCGGCGGCTCGCCGCACGGGGATTCTCGGCGCGTCGGTTCGAGCTCACCATGGCGCGCACCGACATCGCGAACTACCTCCGCCTCGCGGCCGAGACGGTGAGCCGCGTGCTCCGCCGCTTCCAGGAAGGCGGGCTCGTGCGCGTCGATCGCCGCGAGATCGAGCTCCTGGACCTCGCGCGCCTCGAAGCGCTCGCGGCGTCGATCCTCGACAGTTGACGTTGGCTTGACCTGAGTCAGCCGGGAGGCGGGTCTGGCCAGCGACCATGACGTCATCACGTCTTGGGAGCACTCAAAATGGACACCGCAGGCGTCGCGTCGGGCAACACCACCCGCAGGCTTTGGCTCGGGCTCGCCGCCCTCCTGGTCGCGAGCTTCGGCGTGCTGCTCTGGATGGGGCGCGACATGGACCGGCAGGCGCCGCCCATGCCGTCGCGCGTCGTCACGTCGTCGGGCCAGGTGCTCTTCACGCGCGCGGACATGGAGCGCGGCCGCCAGGTGTGGCAGAGCATCGGCGGCCAGCAGCAGGGATCCATCTGGGGCCACGGGGCGCTGGTCGCGCCCGATTGGTCCGCCGACTGGCTGCACCGCGAGACCCTCGCCATGCTCGAGCTCGATGCGCGCGCCGCGACCGGCGAGCCTGCGAGCGCCTGTCGCCCGGCCGAGCAGGCGCGCCTGCAGGCCGACGTGAAGCCGCGCATGCGCGCCAACACGTTCGAGGCGGCGCGCGACGAGATCGTGGTCTCGGACCGCCGCGCACAGGCGATCGCGCAGGTGGCCGCGCACTACGCGAGCCTCTTCTCCAACGACCCCGCCACCGCGAAGCTGCGCGAGTCGTACGCGATCCGCAACAATGCGGTGCCCGACGCGGAGCATCGCCGCGCGCTCGCCGCGTTCTTCTTCTGGACGGCGTGGGCCGCGGGCACGGAGCGCCCGGGCTACGGCCAGACCTACACCAACAACTGGCCGTACGAGCCGCTCGTGGGCAACACCGCGACGCCGAGCGCTTTCATGTGGTCGATGTTCAGCGTGCTGTTCATGATCGGCGGCATCGGTCTTTTGACGTGGCACTACGCGGTGTGGCACGGGCGCGAGGCGCCGTCCACGCCTCCCGCGCGCGACCCGCTCGCCGGGCTCGCGATCACGCCGTCCATGCGCGCCACGGCGAAGTACTTCTGGCTCGTCGTTGCGCTGTTCCTCGTGCAGATCCTGCTGGGCGCCACCACCGCGCACTACCAGGTGGAAGGGCAGAGCGCCTACGGCCTGCCGATCGCCGACTATCTCCCGTACGCGCTGACGCGCAGCTGGCACACGCAGCTCGCGGTGCTGTGGATCGCCACCGCGTGGCTCGGCACGGGCCTGTACATCGGGCCCGCCATCTCGGGCCACGAGCCTCGCTTCCAGCGCCTCGGCGTCAACTTCCTGTTTGCCTGCCTCGTCGTGATCGTCGTGGGCGCGTTCGCGGGACAGTGGTTCGCGGTGATGCAGAAGATGGGCCTCGCCAGCAATTTCTGGTTCGGCCACCAGGGCTGGGAGTACGTCGACATCGGTCGCTTCTGGCAGATCTTCCTCTTCATCGGCCTCATCCTGTGGCTCGTGCTCGTGGGCCGCGCCCTGTGGCCGGCGCTGCGCAAGCGCGACGACACGTCGTCGATCGTGGGCCTCATGTTCCTGTCCACCGTGGCCATCGGCCTTCTCTACGGCGCGGGCCTCATGTGGCGCGAGAACTCGCACATCTCGATGGTCGAGTACTGGCGCTGGTGGGTCGTCCACCTGTGGGTCGAAGGGTTCTTCGAGGTGTTCGCCACGGCGGTGATCAGCTTCCTCTTCGTGAAGCTGGGGCTCGTGCGTGCGCGCACCGCGACCGTCAACGTGCTCTTCGCGACCATCGTGTACATGGCGGGCGGCGTGCTCGGCATGTTCCATCACCTTTATTTCGCGGGCACGACCACGCCCATCGTCGCGCTGGGCGCCTCGTTCTCCGCGCTGGAAGTCGTGCCGCTGGCGCTCATCGGGCTCGAGGCGTACGAGACATGGAGGCACAGCAAGGCGACGGCGTGGATGGCGCGCTATCGCTGGCCGATCGTGTTCTTCCTGTCGGTGAGCTTCTGGAATCTCGTGGGGGCGGGACTGTTCGGCTTCCTCATCAACACGCCGCTCGCGCTCTACTACATGCAGGGGCTCAACCTCACGCCGCTGCACGGGCACACCGCGCTCTTCGGCGTGTACGGCATGCTCGGCGTCGGCCTCATGCTCTTCTGCGTGCGCGGCCTGCGTCCCGACGCGGTGTGGAACGAGCGCCTCCTCTCGGGTGCGTTCTGGGCGATGAACATCGGCCTCTCGCTGATGGCGCTCCTCACGCTCCTGCCGGTCGGCATCCTGCAGCTCGACGCGGCGCTCACGCACGGCTACTGGTACGCGCGCTCCGAGCAGTTCATGGGTCAGCCCATCATCCAGACGCTCGTCTGGATGCGCGTGCCGGGCGACACGATCTTCGCCGCGGGCGCGCTGATGCTCGCGTGGTTCGTGCTGCGGTTGTGGGTCGCGCCGCGTCGCGCTCCCGCCGCGCAGCCCGGAGTGGCCTGAGTGCTCGCGTACTACGCGCTCGTGAAGGCCGTGCACGTCGGCGCCGTGGCCGTGAGCGGCGCGGTGTTCCTGCTTCGCGGGCTGCTCGTGCAGGCGGGCCTGCAGCGCATCGCGCTCGCCGCTCCGCTGCGGTACGCGAGCTACACCGTCGACACGGTGCTTCTCACCGCGGCGCTGATGCTCGTCGGCATGCTGCCGGGCGCGACCTTCGCCAACCACTGGCTCACGGTGAAGCTCGTGCTGGTGGCGGCGTACGTCGCGCTCGGTGTCATCGCACTGCGGCGCGCCGCCACGCCCGCGCGGCGCGCTTTGTTCCTCGCCGCGGCCGTCGCCGCGTATGCATCGATCGTGGGCATCGCCCTTGCGCATCATCCGCTGGGCTGGCTCGCATGAATTTCCACAAGGAGAACACCATGTCACGTCTCGTCCTCGTCCTCGCGGCGGCCGGCGCACTCCTGGCCTGCGGCTGCGACAGCAAGCCCGACGCGCCGAAAGCCGCCGACGCCAAGGCCGCCGCGCCGTCGGGCGGCTCGCGCGCCGGCGACTTCGGCCCGCCGCAAGGCGAGCCGGTCAAGGCCGTGCTGACGAGCCCGCCCAAGGTGCCGCCGCCCCAACCGCACCGCGCCCGCCAAGGTGATCGTGGAGCTCGAGGTGATGGAGAAGGAGATGCCCATCTCCGAAGGCGTGACCTACACGTTCTGGACGTTCGGCGGCACGGTCCCCGGAAGCTTCATCCGCGTCCGCCAGGGCGACACCGTCGAGTTCCATCTCAAGAACGCGCCGGACTCCAAGATGCCGCACAACATCGACCTGCACGGCGTGACGGGGCCGGGCGGCGGCGCCGCGTCGAGCTTCACCGCGCCGGGCCACGCCTCGCGCTTCACGTTCAAGGCGCTCAACGCGGGACTGTACGTGTACCACTGCGCGACCGCGCCCGTCGGCATGCACGTCGCCAACGGCATGTACGGGCTCATCCTCGTCGAGCCGCCCGGCGGCCTGCCGAAGGTCGATCGCGAGTACTACGTGATGCAAGGCGACTTCTACACCGCGGGCAAGTATCGCGAGAAGGGCCACCAGGCGTTCGCGATGGACAAGGCGATCGACGAGCATCCCACGTACGTGCTCTTCAACGGCAGCGAGGGCGCGCTCACGGGCGACCGTGCGCTTCCCGCGAAGACCGGCGAGACGGTGCGCCAGTGGCCGTGGCAACGGCGGCCCCAACCTCGTGTCGAGCCTCCACGTCATCGGCGAGATCTTCGACAAGGTGTGGTACGAGGGCGGCACGCACTTCCAGGAAACGGTGTAGACAACGCTCATCCCTGCCGGCGGCGCCGCGATGATGGAGTTCCACGTCGATGTCCCGGGCAGCTACGTGATCGTCGACCGATTAGCATCTTCCGGTGCGCGTTCAACAAGGGCGCCATCGCTATCCTCAAGGCCGAAGGCCCTGAGGTGAAGGACATCTACTCGGGCAAGGAAGTCGACGAGGATGTACCTGGGCGATCGCGTTGCCGAACCTCGCGGCGGTGTGGAGATGGCGGCGCGCGCGGCTGGCGGCCCGCTCACCGTCGACGAGCAGATCAAGGCCGGCCAGGCGCTCTTCGCCGGCACGTGCTCCGCGTCACCAGGGCGCGGGGCAAGGCCTGCCCAACGTGTTCCCCCCTCTTGCGAAGTCGGATTACTTCGTGAAGGATCCGCGCGCATCGCGGAGGTGGTGCTGCACGGGCTGTCGGGGCCGATCAAGGTCAACGGCGCGGCGTACAACTCCGTGATGCCGCCTCTCGCCAACCTCACCGACGACGAAGTGGCCAACATCGCGACGTACGTCGCCAACAGCTGGGGCAACGCGGGCGGCCGCGTCACGAAGGAGCAGGCGGCGAAGGTCGCGCGCAACCTGCGCCCGCGGCACAGGGTCGAAGACGGCGGCGCGCCGTCCCGTCAAGATCCGCGCTGGCGGTGCGCACCGCGGCCGCGGCGGCGCACGATTACGTCGCGGTCCCGGGCGGCGAGTACACCACCGCGCTGCGCTACGAGGATGCGCCCGGCGACACGCACGTCGCGCCGTTCCGCATGATGTCGCGGCCGGTGACCAACGCCGAGTTCCTGGCGTTCGTGCGGGCGGCGCCGCAGTGGCGGCGCGACAGGGTGGCGCGCGTGTTCGCGGGACCCTCGTACCTCGCGCACTGGCCGGACCCGCTCGGCGTGACGCCATCGCAGCGAGACCTCCCGCGACCGGTAGGTGAGCGGGAGCGGCCGCCGCGGCGTATTGCGGGGCGGACGGCGCTCGCCTGCCCACCTGGAACGAGTGGGAGTACGTCGCCGCGGCGGACGCGACGCGCCGCGACGCGCGCGGCGACCCGGCGTGGCGCGAGCGAATCCTCGCGTGGTACGCGCGGCCTGCATCGACGCCGCTGCCGCGGGCCGGTGCGCAGGCGCCCAATGCGTACGGCATCCGCGACCTGCACGGCGTGGTCTGGGAGTGGGTGGACGACCACGGCGCGATGCTGGTGGACGCGGACAACCGCAACCAGGGCGATGCCGGTCGCGATCGATTCTGCGGCGCCGGCGCGCTCGCGGCCAACGACCGCTCCGACTACGCGGTGCTGATGCGCGTGGCCATGCTGTCTTCCCTCGAGGCGGCCGACAGCACGTCGAGCCTCGGCTTTCGCTGCGTCAAGGAGGTGAGATGAAAGTCCTGCTGATGGCATTGTCGACGCTGCTCGCGGCATGGTCGGCCTGGAGCGCGTCCGCGCCGCTGCCGCCCGACTCGGTCTACCAGGCCGACGCGAGGCTCACGGACGATCGCGCGCAGAAGTCCGCGTGGCGCGACCAGCGCGGAACGCCGCGCGTGGTCTCGATGTTCCGCACGTCGCGCAAGTTCACGTGCCCGATGCTCGAAGGCATCAAG
>JBGAIS010000026.1:0-20828 GCA_044225355.1 Casimicrobiaceae bacterium
GTCCTCGTCGGTGACCTTGTAGTCCTTCTTCTCCTCGTCCCATACCTCCTTGCGCATGACGATCGGGATGGCGATGTGGTCCGAGTACTTGCGGATGATCGCGGCGAGGCGATAGCGGCCGAGGAGCTCCTCGTGGCCCTCGCGAAGGTGCAGCGTCACTTCCGTGCCCCGCTCGGCGCGGTCGACGCGCTCGATGTCGTATTCGCCCTCGCCGTCGGACTGCCAGCGCACGCCCTCGGAAGCGGGCAGCCCCGCCCGCCGCGTGACCAGCGTGACCTTGTCGGCCACGATGAACGACGAGTAGAAGCCGACGCCGAACTGTCCGATCAGGCGGGCGTCCTTGGCCTGGTCGCCCGAGAGCGACGCGAAGAATTCGCGCGTGCCCGACTTCGCGATGGTGCCGATGTTCGCGACCACCTCGTCGAACGACATCCCGATGCCGTTGTCGCGCACCGAGAGGGTCCTTGCTTCCTTGTCGTAGGTGACGGTGATGCGGAGGTCCGGCTCGCGCTCGTAGTAGTCGGGGTGCGCGAGCGCCTCGAACTTGAGCTTGTCGCAGGCGTCGGCCGCGTTGCTGACGAGTTCCCGCAGGAAGATCTCGGGATGGCTGTACAGCGAGTGGATCATGAGCTGCAGGAGCTGCTTGACTTCGGCCTGGAAGCCGCGCTTCTGCGTCGTAGGGGTCGTGGTGTCGGTCATGCGGGTCGTCACGCGTGGCGTGTTTGTGATAGAAATCGAACGAGGGGGCGCCGGGGGCCGCGGGGATGAACGGGCGCCCGATCGCCGGAAATTCTAAGCCAGTCGAGGTCAGGGAGCCCGATGGACGCTTTCGCACGCAAGACCGCTTTCGCACGAAGAGGCCCGCTCGGCCCGGCCGCAGGCGCCGCGCTCCTCTGCCTCGCCGCTCTCCACGGATGTGGGGACGACACCACGCCGGCGCAACCCGACAACGGCCAGTACGGCTCCTTCCTCAATGCCGACGAGTTCGCCAACTCGGCCCAGGCCCTGCCGGTGGCCGCCCTGCTCGACCCGCCGGAGCCGCTGGTCCTGCCCGCGAGCATGACGCTGCCGTACCTGCCGGCCATCGCCCAGCAGGGTACGTGGCCCAATTCCAACGGGGCGCCCGGCACCTGCGAGGCACAATCGTTCGGCTACGGCCTCGGCAGCTACACCGCCGCGCGCGCCCCCGACGGGTCGATCAAGTGGGACCCCGGCCAGGCAGGCAACCAGGTCAGCGCCGCCTACGAGTTCGCGGTCGCCATCAACAACGGCTACGCATCCTGCCCCGGCGGCAGCCAGGCCACCCCACACCTGAGCCGCCTCGCGAGCTTCGGCGCCGCGAGCGTCGCGGAGCTCCCCTACCAGCCCAAGTGCGAGTATTTCTACAGCATCGACGTCAACAAGTCGTATCCCGCCATGCAGCGCCTGCGCATCGGAAGCTTCGCCACGTTCGGCATCAAGAACAACCCCGCGACCAACGCCGCCACCATCGCCCGCATCCAGGAATATCTCGCCAACCAGCAGGCGGTCGCATTCTCGGGCGCGGTGTACACGGGCTACGGCTCAGCGAGCGGCCCCAAGCTCACCGACGGCTATTTCTACTACGACGGCCTCGGGTCGAGCGGCGGCCACGGCCAGCTCCTCGTGGGCTACGACCAGAAGGCCGGCGCCTCGGGCAAGCCGCCCGGGATGCTCCTCGTGCAGAACAGCTTCGGCGATCTCTGGCCGGACCAGTCCTCGCGCGCGCCCAAGGGCATGATGTATTGGTCGTACGACACGTTCCTCAACAACCAGTCGTTCGCGGCCGTCGCCTACCCGTACGACCCGTCGCCGCCGAAGGGCTCGATCCTCGCTTCCAGCGACGCCAAGGCGCCCGTGATGGGCATCGAGCGCGCGTTCCAGTGGCTGCCGAGCGCCCAGGACGGCGTGACGTGGCTCATCCTGTGGCATCACGTGGCCGACCCCGTCCGCATCACGAGCATCGCGATGACCGAGCCCGGGTCCGTGCAGGCGGTGGCCATCGGCACCTACGGGCAGTACATCAGCAGCGGCTACACTTATTTCAAGCGCGCCGACGCAAAGGAATTCCTGCCGGGCACGTACACGCTCAAGATCCAGGCGCTCACGCTCGACGGCACCGCGATCCAGTACACGGGCACGGTGAGCGTCGGCGTGGCGCGCCCGCAGTCGCTGCCCGCGGACAGCATGAAGAACGCGTCGAACAATCGCGTGTACGACTCGCGCGGCCAGGTGGCGACGGTCAGCCCGTAGCGCGGCCTCCCGTCGCGTCCGCGCGGCCGCGCCCGGCCTCGCCCGTTGCGGCGCGAGGCGGGGTTGGCCGGCGCGCGGCGCTATCATGCCCGTCTCCATTCCCCCGGGTGACGACGCATGGCAGACCTGTTCGACAACCCCATGGGCCTCGACGGCTTCGAGTTCGTCGAGTTCGCCTCTCCCACGCCCGGCGTGCTCGAAGGCGCGTTCGAGACGCTCGGCTTCGCGAAGGTCGCGCAACATAGAAGCAAGGACGTCTCGCTGTTCCGCCAGGGCGAGATCAATTTCATCGTCAACAACGAGCCGTCGAGCGTGGCGTCGTACTTCGCGGCGGAGCACGGCCCGTCGGCGTGCGGCATGGCGTTTCGCGTTCGCGACGCGCACAAGGCGTACACGCGGGCGCTGGCGCTCGGGGCGCAGCCGGTGGACCTCCCGCCGGGGCCCATGGAGCTTCGCCTGCCCGCCATCAAGGGCATCGGCGGCGCGCCCTTGTACCTCATCGACCGCTACGGTGACGGCGAATCGATCTACGACATCGACTTCAAGTGGGTCGAGGGCGTCGATCGGCATCCGAAGGGCCACGGCCTCCGCATCATCGATCACCTCACGCACAACGTGTACCGCGGCCGCATGTCGTACTGGGCGGGCTTCTACGAGAAGATCTTCAACTTCCGCGAGATCCGCTACTTCGACATCAAGGGCGAATACACGGGCCTCACGTCGAAGGCCATGACCGCGCCCGACGGCAAGATCCGTATCCCGCTCAACGAGGAGGCGTCGAAGACGACGGGGCAGATCGAGGAATTCCTCATGCAGTACAACGGCGAGGGCATCCAGCACATCGCGCTCCTCACCGACGACCTCGCCGCGACCATCGACGCGCTGCGCGCCGCCAGTGTGCCGCTCATGACGCCGCCTCCCGCGACCTACTACGAGATGCTGGAGGAGCGCCTGCCGGGCCACGGCGAGGAAGTCGAAGCCCTGCGCTCGCGCGGCATCCTCCTCGACGGGGCCACCGACAACGGCACGCAGCGGCTGCTGCTCCAGATCTTCTCGGGAACGCTGCTCGGCCCCGTCTTCTTCGAGTTCATCCAGCGCAAGGGCGACGAAGGCTTCGGCGAGGGCAACTTCAAGGCGCTCTTCGAGTCGATCGAGCGTGACCAGCTCCGCCGCGGCGTCATCGAGGCCGCATGAGTTCCTCGACCGCGACCTCCGCTGCGGGCGACGCCGCCATCGACGGCACGCACGATCCGCACCTTCAGAGCTGGGTCGAGTCCGCCAACGACCCCGCCACCGATTTCCCTTTGCAGAACCTTCCGCTCGGGCGTTTCCGGCGCCGCGGCGAGGCGGCGTTCCGCCTGGGCGTGGCGATCGGCGACCAGGTCGTCGACGTGCTGCACGCGGGACTGTGCCCGCACATGGACATGAACGCGCTGATGGCCGCCGGAGCGCCCGCGCGACGGTCGTTGCGCGAGGCGCTGTCGCGCAAGCTGCGCGAAGGCGGCGACACGTCGCTGCGATCGAGCCTCGTGCCGCAGTCGGCGGTGGAGATGGGCGTGCCCTGCCGCATCGGCGACTACACCGACTTCTACACGAGCATCCATCACGCGACGAGCGTCGGCAGGCAGTTCCGTCCCGACAACCCGCTCCTCCCCAACTACAAGTGGGTGCCCATCGGCTATCACGGCCGCGCGTCGTCGATCGTGGCGAGCGGCGAGGCGATACGCCGGCCGCGCGGCCAGTCGAAGGCCCCGGACGCCGACGTGCCGTCGCTCGCGCCCACGCGGCGCCTCGACTACGAGCTCGAGGTGGGCATCTTCGTCGGCCCCGGCAACCCGCAGGGCGAGCCCATCGGCATCGCGGAGGCGGAGTCGCACATCGTCGGCCTCACGCTCTTCAACGACTGGACCGCGCGCGACGTGCAGGCATGGGAATACCAGCCGCTGGGGCCGTTCCTGTCCAAGAACTTCGCCTCCACCGTGTCGCCGTGGATCGTGACGATGGAAGCCCTGGCGCCGTTTCGCGCGCCGTTCACGCGGCCGGACGGCGACCCCGCGCCGCTCGATTACCTCGACAGCGCGGGCAATCGATCGGCGGGCGCGGTGGACCTCGTGCTCGAGGCGTGGATCTCGACCGCCGCGATGCGCGCGTCCGACCTGCCGCCGCAGCGCCTCATGCAATCGAATTTCCGCGACAGCTACTGGACGATGGCGCAGCTCGTCACGCATCACACGATCACGGGCTGCAATCTCGTCGCGGGCGACCTCCTGGGGTCGGGGACGCAATCCGGCCCCGAGCCCGGCCAGGGAGGGTCGCTCCTCGAGCTCTCGTCCGGCGGCAAGGCGCCGCTGCGGCTCGCGAACGGGCAAGCGCGGAGCTTCCTCGAGGACGGCGACACGGTGATCCTGCGCGGGCATTGCGAGCGCCCGGGCTTTCGCCGCATCGGCTTCGGCGACTGCGCGGGCACCATCGTGCCCGCGGACAGCTAAGGACACACGCCATGGATCGACCCGTCGTCATGATCACCGGCGCGAGCGGCAACCTGGGCCGTGCCGTGGCCGCAGCGTTCGCGTCGCGCGACGCCCGCCTCGCCCTGGTCGATCGCCGCCGCGACCGGCTCGAGGCCACCTTCGGTCCCGAAGCGACCGGCGCGCTGTACCTCGTAGCCGATCTCCTGGTGCCCGCGGCCGTCGACGCCGCGGCGAAGGCCACCGTCGATCGCTTCGGGCGTATCGACGTGCTGTGCAACCTCGCGGGCGGCTTCCGCATGGGTCCGCCCGTGCATGAGACGCCGGACGACGACTGGAATTTCCTCTTCGACATCAATACGCGAACGCTGCTGCACGCGGCGCGCGCGGTGGTGCCGCGCATGCTCGCCGCGGGCGGGGGCAAGATCGTCAACGTGGGCGCGTTCTCCGCGAGCAAGGGCGCCGCGCACATGGGCGCTGCGTCGCGTCGAAGAGCGCCGTGATCCGCGTCACGGAGTCGATGGCCGCGGAGCTTCGCGCGCAACGTCAACGTGAACGCTGCGTGCCCACCGTCATCGACACCCCGGAGAACGCAGGCGATGTGCCGCCGATCCCGCGAAGTGTGGGTGGCGCCGGCCGACCTCGCGAGCGTGATCGCGTTCCTCGCCTCCGACGCCGCACGCGCGATCCGCAGCGCGGCGGCCATCCCGGTGACGGGGGCTGAGCTAGCGGCCTGCAAGGCAGCCGCTCGCGACCCCCAAAAGAATCGCCGCCGCCCCTACTTGAGCTTGCGATCCTCGCGCGCTTGGCTTCAGGCCATCGCCTCCCGGGCTCCTCCGCATAGCGGTTGAGCCGCACGAACACGCCCCACGCCGCGAGCAGCACGCCCGACGCGAGCACCAGCGCCGAGGCGTACAGGAGATGCTCCGCGCCCTCGTGCGCGGCGCCGGAACACGATCACCAGCGCCTCGATGACCAGCGCGACCAGCACCACGACGAGAAGCGCGAGAGAGCGGCGCACGCGCGTCGGACCGCTCACGTGCGCGCCGCGGACGACCTCCTCTTCGGTGATGGTCTGCGCGATCTGCAGCGCCACCACCGCCGCCGCGAGGAGGCCGATGGCCTCGATGATCTCCTGCGCCGCCGCGCGATCGAAGCCGCCCGCGATGGCGTTCCAGCCGGCGTGCGTCGCGATGGCGACGACGCAGCGCGCACGCGAAGGAGCGCCATGAGCGCGTGAACCACGGAGAATGCGCGAAGGACGTATTTCATCGCGGAAGTGGCCTCCTGTCGCCGGGACGTTGCCATTGTCGGCGACTTCACGCGGAGGCCTCGCTTGCGATCCAGCCGGCAAGCGCGTCGGCCACCTCGGTGCGTACCTCGCCGCCCGTCCGGCCCGACCGCGCGAGCACATGGAACGAATGATCGGCATGCGCGACGAGATGCAGCGTCGCCCGCGCGCCCAGGCGCTGGACCACGGGTCGCAGGAGCGCGAGGTCGGCGAGGTCGTCGCGCGTGCCGGTGAGGAACAGCATGGGGATGTCCACCCGATCGAGGTGCGCGGCGCGCTCGTCCGAGGGCTTGCCCGCCGGATGAAGTCCAGACAGCCCGGTCACCCCTGACGGCGACGACGCCTGCGCCTGCGAGGTCATGCGCCCGCCGAACGAGCGGCCGCCGGCCACCAGCGGCACGCCGGGCAACGCGCCGCATCGACGCCCGCGCGGCCGTCGCACTGTGCGCCACGGCGAGCGGATCGGCTTTCTGCTGCCCCCGCGCTCCATGTACGGGAACTGGTAGCGCAGCGCGATGCCCCGCTCGACCAGGTCGGCGGCGGTCGCCGCCATCGATGGGTGCCGCATCGCCCGCGCCGTGCGCCATCCACGTAGGCCGCGCGGATGCAGGCGCGTCGAGGGCGCGCTGACCGCGATCCTCCCAACGCTGACCGCGAGCTCGATCGTCACGTCGGCGCACCGCGACGCATGCGCGACTCGTCGGCATCAGCCTCGCCTCCGACGGCTCGAGGCGATCGACTCGAAGGCCGCCGCGAGCGCGTTGGCGGTCTTGAGCACCGCCGTGAGCTCGCGCACGCCGTACGCCTGCGCAAGCTCCGCGATCATCGCGAGCACCGCTCGCGCGCGTAGCCCTGCCCCCAGTGCGCGCTCGCGAAGACGTAGGCGATGGCCGCGCGATCGCCCGCGACCGTCGCCTGCGTAGCCGATGCGGGCCGTCCGCGAGGCGCACGACCCGGATGACCGCTGCTCGGCGCCGTCGCCCAGCGCGCGACTCAGGCGACGGAAGCGCTCGCGCAGCGCATCGAGCGACGCCCGGCAGGCAGAGGCGTAGATCGCGGGATCCGCAGGACCTCGTGCATCGCGTGCGCATGTGTTCCCGCTGGGGCTCGAGCACAGGCGCGGCGAGCGCAGGACCCATCGCGTTACGCCGGCCGTAATGCCTTCGCGAGCAGGCGGCGTACGAGGCGCCGGCTCGTGCATGAAGTACGCGTAGATCGACTGCCACGACGTGGCGTGCAGGCGGCGCGCCCATTCGCGAGGTCGTCGTCCGAGTAAGCCTCGAGCGAGGCGCACGTAGCCCCATGGCGCGGTCTCGACCAGCGGCGGTGGCGCGTTGTCCTCGCTCGGACAGGCGCAGCAGACGCGCCGGCGACGCGCAGTGCCTCGTAGACCTCGTCGTCGAACCACGTGTCGCTCCTGAGCTCGAACGCCGCGCGGTGATCGGCGCTGGGAGCGCAGACGCCGTCAGCCGCGCCACGTCCTTCTTGAGGTTGGGCGGAAGCTGGAAGAGGACCGGGCCGCGCTTGTCGCCCAGCGAGGCCAGGTTCCGGTACAGGTACTCGACGGAGTCCGCCACCCCTTCGACCTTGAGCCTGCCGATGTGGGTGATGCGCCGGGAAGCCTTGATCGAGAAGCGAAAATCGGGCGGCGTCACCTCCGCCCAGTGCGCGAGCATCGACGCCGCGGGCATCCGGTAGAACGTGTTGTTGATTTCAACCGTGGGCAGGTGCGAGGCATAGAAGGGCAGCATCGCCTCGGCGTCGATCTTCGGCGGATGAGACGCGCTTCCACTCCTTGAACGAATATCCGCTGGCGCCCGCCAGCGCCGTGGTTGCGGCATGGCCTGTCCTCCGCTGTCGGCGGCCATGGTAACCCGCCCGGCCCGCCGCAACTTCCCAAGTCCCGCGGAAGGATGGTACGGTAGGCGTGCCCCCAAAAACCATAACGATGCCCCGGGCACCGCCGCGACCCAAAAGGCGGCGCGCCTTTCGGAGGAATGGCATGCTCTTGCAGTCGATTCGCGACGTCGCTCGCTTTTGCCAGCGCCGCATCGGTTGGAGCCGCATCGGCGTGGCGCTGAGCGTCGCCATCATCGGCGTGGCCATCATGGTGCTGTACCGGATGCTGAACGGCATCGACGTCGACGACGTGTTCGAGGCCATCTCGGCGACACACTGGAGCAGCATCGAGCATCGCCGCGCTCTTCGTGGCGGCTACTTCACGCTCACGTTCTACGATCTCTTCGCGTTGCGCACCATCGGCCGCCGCGACGTGCCCTACCGCACCGCCGCGCTCGCGGGCTTCACGAGCTACTCGGTGGGCCACAACGTCGGCGCGACGGTATTCACCGGCGGCGCGGTGCGCTACCGCATCTACTCGCATCACGGCCTCGACGCCGTCGGGTCGCGAAGGTACTTCGTCGCCGGCCTCACCTTCTGGCTCGGCAACATCACGGTGCTGGGCCTCGGCATCGCCTGGGCGCCCCGAAGGCGGCGTCGACCGGTCGACCGCCTGCCCGAGATCGTCAACCGCGTCGCCGCGTGCGGCGCTCGCGGTGCTCGTCGGGTACGTCGCGTGGGTCTGGCGCGGCACGCGCTCGATCGGCCGCGGCGGATGGCGGGTGACGCTGCCGAACGGAAGCTCGACGCTCCTGCAGATCTTCATCGGCATCGTCGACCTCACGTTCTGCGCGCTCGCGATGTACACGCTGCTGCCCGAGACGCCCGCGATCGGCTTCGTCACGCTCGCCGTGGTGTTCGTCTCCGCGACGCTCCTGGGCTTCGCGAGGCGCGCCGGCGTACATCGGCGTGTTCGACGCCAGCCTCCTCGCGCTGTCGCACTTCGACCGCGAGGACCTCCTGGCCCACCTTGCTGCTCTTCCGGCTGCTCTATTACGTCACGCCGTTCGCGCTGGCCTTGCTGGTGCTGGGCGTGCGCGAGCTCGCCATGGGCGTCGGCGGCGCCAGGACCTGGGTGCCGCCGCGCAAGGTCCACGCCGCGGCGCCGCTCAAGACCGAGATCGATCGCGACGTGTAGGTGGTGACCTCTTGCGCCGGGTCGTGCCGGCGGGGCAGCATGCGGGTGTTCGCGGTGTGACGGACCCAAAGGCATTGCCGCCCAAAGACGCCCTCAAGGAATACGCGAAGAAGCGCACGTTCGCGGCCACGCCCGAGCCGCCGGCGACGCTGCGAACGGCCGCCGAAGGGCCCCTGCTCTTCGTCGTGCAGCAGCACGCCGCCACGCGCCTCCACTACGACTTCCGCATCGAGTGCGACGGCGTCCTCAAGTCCTGGGCGGTGCCGAAGGGCCCGTCGCTCGACCGCACGGACAAGCGACTCGCGGTGCCCACCGAGGATCACCCGTTCGACTACGCCTCGTTCGAGGGCGTGATCCCGGCCGGACAGTACGGCGCGGGCGAGGTGATCGTCTGGGATTGCGGCGTCTACTCGCCGGATGAGGGCGGCGCCACGTGGTACCACGATCGAGCTCGCGCCGAGCAGGAGGTGCGCGACGGCCTCGCGGCGGGCAAGCTCTCGGTCGAGCTGCGCGGCTGCCGGCTCAAGGGTTCGTTCGCGCTGGTGCGGACGAAGGAGGCGTGGCTCCTCATCAAGCACAAGGACCGCTTCGTCTCCACCGCCGACGTGACGGCCCACGACCGCTCGGTGCTCTCGGGCGCGACGCCGTCGGAGCTCAAGTTCCGCAAGGTGCCCCGCCTGCCCGCGGAGCGCCTCGCCCCCGTCGGCCAGGTGGTCCCGATGCCGGCCAAGCTCTCGCCCATGCTCGCGGACGTCGCCGACGCGCCGTTCGACAAGCCCGACTGGCTCTGGGAGCCGAAGCTCGACGGCTACCGCGTGCTCGCGTTCGTCGACGATGCCGGCGTGCGGCTGCGCTCGCGACGGGGCCTCGAGCTCGAGGGCAAGTTCCCCGCGCTCGTCCGGGAGCTGGCCGCGCAGGGCACGGCGGGCATGGTGCTCGACGGCGAGCTCGTCGCCTTCGACGCGTCCGGCCGCCCGTCGTTCGGGCGCTGAGACCGCGCGCGAGCACCCCGCGCACCGCGCTTCGCCGACCCCGCAAGCCCGCCGGATCGCGGCGGCCGACCAGGCGATGCCCGTCGCGCTCGTCGCATTCGACCTCCTCGCCGCGGGTATGTGTGCGCGGCGCGACGTACGTCGATCGCCGCCGTTACCTCGAGCAATGCCTCATGCCGTCGCCGCTCGTGCAGCTCGTGCACGTCGCCGTGGACGGCATCGCGCTGCATGACGCCGCCATCGCCGCAGGCTTCGAGGGGGTCATCGGCAAGCGCAAGGAGAATACCGTTACGGGCGGGGAAGCCGTCATCGTGGGTCAGGTCAAGCCGCTGCCGCGGAATTCGTCATCGGGGGCTACACCCGCGGCAAGGGCGCGCGCGCGCCGCTCGGGTCGATCCCCTCCTGGGATACTGGGAGGACGACGCCCTGCGCTTCGCGTCGCACGTCGGCACGGGATTCGACGACCGCTCGCTCGCCGACGTGAAGGCGCACCTCGCCCCGCTCGCGACCAGGGCCTGCCGGGCGTTCGCCGAGGCGCCGCGCCTCGAACGCGCCCGCATTGCGGTCAGGCCAAGGTCGTGGCCGAGGTGAGCTACCAGGCGTAGACCGACGAGGGCCACCTTCCGCGCGCCGTGTTCGTGCGCATTTCCGACGACGTCGATGCCGCCTCCGTGCGCCGGCCCAGCGCCGCCGGCGCGCGCGGAGCCCATTGCCGACATCCTCGCGCAGCTCGAGCGCGCGAAGGCCGCCTGCACGCTCGCGATCGGCCCGCATCGCATCAAGCTCACGAACCTCGACCGCGTGTACTGGCCCGCCGACGACTCGCGCCACGCGCCCGCGCTCACCAAGCGCGATCTCCTCGCGTATCTCGCGCAGGTGTCGCCGTACATGCTGCCGCATCTCGCGGACCGGCCGCTCACGATGATCCGCATGCCCGAGGGCATCCGCGGCGAGCGGTTCTTCCAGAAGCACTGGGAGCAGGCGCGGCCGGAGTTCGTCGAGAGCATCACGGTGTGGTCGGGCAGCAAGGACGAGTCGCACGACTACCTCCTGTGCAACAACCTGCCGACGCTCCTGTGGCTCGCGCAGTCGGGCACGCTCGAATACCACGTGTGGCACTCGCGCGCGAAGCCCGGGCCCGACTGCATCACCGACAGCACGGACTACGCGAGCTCGCTCGAGTCGCTCGAGGGCTCGGTGCTCAACTACCCCGACTATGTCCTCTTCGACCTCGATCCCTACATCTACTCCGGCCTCGAGAAGAAGGGCGCCGAGCCCGAGCTCAACACCATCGCCTTCGAGAAGGGCAAGGAAGTGGCGTTCTGGCTGCGCGAGCTCCTGAACGGGATGTCGATCGAGCCCATCGTGAAGACGTCGGGCAAGACGGGCCTCCACGTCTTCGTCCCCATCCGGCGCACGCTCGACTTCGACGCGGTCCGCCACGTGTCGGAGCTGGTCGGGCGTCACCTCATGGGGCTCCACCCCAAGGACATCACGCAGGAGTGGAGCATCCCGCGCAGGACAGGCAAGATTTTCATGGACTACAATATGAACGTACGCGGCAAGACGCTGAACGTCGCCTATTCGCCTCGCGGCGAGATCGGGGCTCCGGTGTCGATGCCGCTCTCGTGGGAAGAGCTGGCCGGAGCTCATCCCCTGGACTTCACGATCACGAACGCCCCGGCCCGCCTCGCGCGCACGGGCGACCGCTGGAAGGACGCCCTGACCCGGAAACAGAGCCTCGAGCAGGCTCTCGGGAGCGGCAAGGCATGAAGCGCTGTTGCAATTTTGCAACGGCCGCGCATCCGATTGGAGGCACGCCATGGCGGCACGGTCCATCGCGAGTTTGACGGTCTCATTCGGCCTGGTCTCGATCCCGGTCAAGCTGTACTCGGCCACCGAGGCGAGCCGCCAGATCTCGTTCAACATGCTGCACAAGGGGTGCGGCTCGCGCCTCAAGCAGCAGTACCTCTGCATCAAGGAGGAGATCCCGGTCGCGCGCGAGGACATCGTCAAGGGCTACGAGTTCGCCAAGGACCAGTACGTGATCTTCACGCCCGAGGAGCTGAAGGCCATGGAGGAGGTCGGCACGCACACCGCCGACATCACCGAGTTCGTTCCCCTCGACACCGTCGACCCGGTCTACTTCGACAAGGCGTACTACCTCGCCCCCGACAAGGGCGGCGCCAAGCCGTACGCCCTCCTTGCCGCCGCGCTGCGCGAGTCGAACAAGTGCGCGCTCGGCCGCTGGGCCGCGCGCGGCAAGCAGTACATCGTGATGATCCGCCCCGTCGAGGACGGCCTCGTCATGCAGCAGCTCCTGTACGCCGGCGAGGTGCGCGCGATGAAGGACCTCGAGATTCCGCACACCGACGTGAAGCCCCAGGAGTTGAAGCTCGCGCAGCTCCTCATCGAGCAGCAATCGAGCGAGGTGTTCGATCCCTCGCAGTACAAGGACGAGGTGTCGGCGCGCATCGAGTCGGCCATCGAGAAGAAGGTGGAAGGCCAGGAGATCACGCTCACCGAGGCGCCCGAGCCCGGCGCGCAGGTGATCGACCTCATGGACGCTCTGCGCGCGTCGCTCGAGAAGAAGTCCCCCGCGAAGTCGGCGCCCGCGGCTGCCGCGCCGGCCGCCGTCCCCGTGCGCAAGCCCGCCAAGCGCGCGCAGCAGGTCGAGGCCCCCGCTCCCGCGGCACGCAAGGTCGCCCGAAGCAAGTGAGGTCGTGACGCCGTACACCGCGCGCGACGTCGAGCGCCTGCTGCACCTGTCGCGCAGCACCATCCGCTCGCTGGTCGATGCCGGCTTCGTCACGCCCACGCGCGGCGCGCGCGGCGCGCTCCTCTTCTCGTTCCAGGATCTCATCGTGCTGCGCACCGCGCAGGCGCTCGTGCAGGCGAACGTTCCGGCGCGCCGCATCACGCGCTCGATGCGCGCGCTGCGAAAGCGGCTGCCCTCGACGATGCCGCTGTCCGGCCTCGCCATCGGCGCGGT
This sequence comes from Casimicrobiaceae bacterium, assembly GCA_044225355.1. GTDB lineage: Bacteria > Pseudomonadota > Gammaproteobacteria > Burkholderiales > Casimicrobiaceae > VBCG01. The sequence goes on from JBGAIS010000026.1 coordinate 13,052, forward strand.
CGCCGATCGCGTGGTCGTGCGGGAAGGCGCATCGCGCTGGCAGGCGGAGACGGGCCAGTACCTCCTCGAGTTCGGCGGCGATCCCGCGAACGGCGCGCTCAGCGTGATCGAGCGCGCGCCCGAGCCCTCGGCGCAAGAGTGGTTCGCCCGCGCCGCCGCGCTGGAGGCGAGCGACGCGCCCGGCGCGCTCGAGGCGTACGGCCGCGCGATCGCCGCGGAGCCCGCGTACGCCGACGCGCACATCAATCGGGGGCGCCTCCTGCACGACGCGCGGCGCCACGACGAGGCCGAGCGCGCCTATCGCGAGGCCCTTGCCGCATGCGGTCCCGACCCCGTGCTGCTTTACAACCTCGCGGTGCTGCTGGAGGACATGCGGCGCGGGCCCGAGGCCGTTGCGATCTACGCCGACGCGCTGAAGCGCGACCCGGACTTCGCGGATTGCCACTACAACCTCGCGCTCCTGTACGAAAAGCTCGGTCGCAAGCAGGAAGCCATCCGCCATATGGCGCGCTACCGCGCGCTCGGCAAGCGCTGAGCCCTGCCCTTTGGTCCTGCCATTTGCTCCGTGACGCGCATGGTCGCACGCATCGAGTGCACCACGCTCGCTCTTGCCGTCGTTGCCCGCCGCCGCCTCATCATGCCGCGCCCGTTCAGGCTCCGCAACGCGCAGCGTCACGTCACGAGGCGTCCGCGAGCGCGAGCTTTCGCGGACGGTCCCTAGAGCTCGATCTCGCGCGTCATCACGTACTTGGAGATGCCGTCGGGATACCCCGTGATCTCGAGCGCCACCTCGTAGCCCAGCGACCGGTACAGCGACGGCGCCTGGAACGAGAACGTCGTGAGGTAGAACGTGCGGCAGCCACGCGCGACGGCATGTGCCTCGTATCGCTTGATGAGCGTGGCGCCGACGCCCCGGCGCCGGTGCGCCTGCGCGACCCACAGCTGAAGGAGCTCCGCGCACTCGCCCCATGTGCGCCCGAGGGCACCGCCGACGATCGCGCCCGAGGCATCGTACGCGGCGCAGGCGATGCTGCGCACGTCCGCGAGCGGCGCGCGAGACCGGTTCGACGCCTCGAGGCCGTCGTCCACCGCGGCGACGAGCGCCTCCGGCGGCGCATCGTAGACGTCGAAGCGCAACCTAATGAGCCCGGGAGGACGTCCAGAACGCCCGCGACGCGATGCGCGCGCCTTCGGCCATCGCGGCCATCTTCGCCCACACGACGTCCGGGTCGACCGCGGCCTGGCCCACCCACGTGCCGAAGCCGCAGTCGCTGCCCGCGATGACGTTCTCGCGGCCGACGAGGCTCGCATAGCGCCCGATGCGCTGCGCGATGAGTTCCGGGTGCTCGATGAAGTTCGACTTCGACTCGATCACGCCGGGAATGAGGACCTTGCCTTCGGGCAGCTTCACCGTCTCGAAGAGCTTCCATTCGTGCGCGTGCCGCGGGTTGGCGGCCTCGAGCGCGATCGCCATGGGCTTGGCGCGGAACACGATGTCGATCACGTCGGCGAGCGGGACGTCGCAGTGATGCGGGCCTTCGTAGTTGCCCCAGCAAAGGTGCATGCGCAACTGCTCCGCCGGGATGGCCTCCACCGCGTGGTTGAGCGCCTCGACGTGGATCTGCGCCTTCTTGCGCCATTGCGCGAGCGTGAGGTCCGCGTGCTGGATGTGGCGCCCCATGCCGAGGTCGGGGCAGTCGATCTGCAGCACGAGGCCCGCCTTCGCGATCGTCTCGTACTCGGCGCGCATCGCGTCCGCGATGGCGAAGAGGTACGCCTCCTCGGAGGGATAGTGCTCGTTGCGGAAGAAGAGCGAGACCACGCCGGGCGACGCCGCGGTGAGGAACCCTTCCTCGGACTTCACGTTCGCGAGCGCCGCCTTCAAGTGCAGGACGTCGACCTCGGCCGCGTCGGGATCGCGCACGCCGATCGCGGCGTTGCACGCGGGCGTCTTGCGGCGCGCGCGACCGGGGTCGCCGAACACGCGCTTCGCGAGGTTGGGGAAGCCCGACAGGTCCTGGTACACGAACGTGTTGCCCGCGCCGCCGAACCCGCTCAGGCGATCCTTGATGTACGTGGCGTACGACGGCTTGCTCATCTCGCCGTCGTTGATGATGTCCACGCCCGCCTCGGCCTGCTTGCGCACGACCTCCTCGACCGCCGCCGCGACGCGCTCCGCGAGCGCTTCCGGCACCACCGGCACGCCCTCCTCCTTCGCGTACATCGTGCGGATGAGATCGTCCGGACGCGGGAGGCTGCCCGTGTGAGTCGTCAGGAAACGCTCGGTGCTGCGCTTCATGCGTTCAGTCCCCTCGGTCGATGTGTTGCGCAATGCGCCAGAGCACGCCGCTCGGATCGGTGAGCGTGAAATCCCGCATCCCCCACGGGCGGTCCGCGGGCGCGTCGAGGCGCGCGCCGAACGTCTTCGTCACGCCCGAGGCCACGACGCTCGCGTGCCAGTCGTCCACGCTCGCCACCCGCAAATGCATCATGAAGTGCCGGACGAACTCCGGCTGCGGGTACGCCTGCAGGAGAAACCCGGTGCCGCCGTAGCGCACGTGCGCGAGATCGGGCGAGGTCCACGGCGTGTCGAAGCCCAGCGCACGGTAGAAATCGAGAGAGCGGTCCATGTCGAGCGCCGGCACGAACGCCTTCATCTCGACCGTCGCGAGGTTCATGGGTCGAGCCTCTCGAGCTCGGTCAAGTAGAAGCCGCGGCGCGTGACGTAGGCATCGCCCGCGTGGCGGATCAGCGCGAGGTCGTCGTCGTTGAGCTCTCGAACGAGCTTCGCCGGAGCGCCCATGAGAAGCGACCGCGGCGGGAACGACTTGCGCTCGGTGACGATGGTGCCCGCCGCGACGAGCGACTCGCTGCCGATCACCGCGTGGTTGAGCACGATGGCCTGGATCCCGATGAGCGTCCCGTCGCCGATGGTGCACCCGTGCAGCATCACCTGGTGCCCCACGGTGACGCGCTTGCCGAGGGTCATCGGGACGCCCGGGTCGACGTGCAGCACGGCGTTGTCCTGCACGTTGCTGCCTTCCCCGATGACGATGGGCTCCGAGTCGGCGCGAATGACCGCGCCCGGCCACACGCTGGTGTTCTCGCCCAGCACAACGCGCCCGATGATCGACGCGGTCTCCGCGATGAAGGCGGACGCGGGGATCTGCGGCGTGAAGCCGCGAAAGCGGTAGCGGGGCATGCGGAACCTCGAAGGCAGGGATGCGCGATGTTCGCATCCCTTCCCGGTCGCGGTCCACTCGCCCGCGATCCGGAGCACGCCTTAGCCTCACATGCCCGTCCCTCCGAGGGGAAGGGTGGCGCTTCCGCCCGTGCTCGTGATCGCGAGCGTGGCCGAGCGCGCGCCGGTCGCCGCCGGCGCGAAGCGGAACGCGAGCGTGCAACCCTGCCCCGCCGCGAGCCGCGTCTTGACGCTGCACGTGCCCGTCCACGGAAAGTCGCGCGGATGGCTTCCGCCGACCGTGAGCGACGCGATCGCGAGCGTTCCCGAGCCGGCGTTGGTCAAGGTGAGCGTCTGCGGTCCGCTCGACTGGCCCACCGCGACGCTGCCGAACGAGAGCGACGCCGCGCTCGCGCCCAGCACCGGGCCGGAAGGCGATGCGCTCCCCGTGCCGGCGAGGCTCAGCGTGACGGCGCCGCCGTTGCTCGCCACGCCTATCGTGGCCGATCGCGCGCCCGCCTGCGTGGGCGTGAACTGGAGGACGACCGTGCACGTCTGCCCCGCCGCGAGGCTCGTGCCCGTCGCACAGGTGCCCGATCGCGCGAAGTCCGACGGGTTCGCGCCGCCGGGCGTGAACGCGCCGAGCGCAAGGGTGCCGCCGCCCGCGTTTCGCAGCGTCACGGTCTGCGTCGACGTCCCGCCGAGCGTGACGGTACCGAAGGCCACGGTGGTGGCGCTGGCGGCGAGCTCGGGCGCGACGGTACCCGTGGTGCCGGTTCCGCTGAGCGGGACCGACGGGCTGCCGCCGTTGGTGGCGATGGCCAGCGTGCCGGAACGCGGCCCCAGCGCGGTGGGTGCGAAGCGAAGCACCAGCGTGCAGGTCTGCGCGCCCGTGAGCGAGGTGCCAGGCGCGCACGTGCCGCTGCGCGTGAACTCCGTGCCGCCGCCCTTGACGGCGCCCGGCGACATGATGACGAGGCTCGAGATCACGAGCGCGCCGGTGCCCGCGTTGCTCGCCGTGATCGTCTGCGTCGCCGACGCGCCGACGACGACGCTGCCGAAGCTCGCGCCCGTCGCGCTGAGCGAGAGCACGGGCGCGTTGGGCGGAGGTGCGGCGTCGACGAACTTGTAGATGTCGCCGGTCGCGTAGTCCGCGAAGTAGAGCTCGCCCGCGTCGTCCTCGCCGAACGCGCTCAGCTGGAACGCAGTGTCCGCGATCTGCGTGGCGGTCCACGTGCTGCCGGTCTTCGCCGCAGCCCAGAGGCGTCCGCTGCAATAGTCGCCGTAGACGTATTGCGCAGCGAGCCCCGGCACCTGCGCGCCGCGGTAAACGTAGCCGCCCGTCACCGAGCATCCGAAGCTGTGCGTATAGGTCAGCACCGGCGGCGTCAGCGAGGGATCGTTGCACGCGACGGGCCCCGTCAGGCCCGTGCACTGGTCGCCTTCCACGACGCGCCAGCCGAGGTTGGCACCCGCGCCCGTGCCCGCGGGCAGGAGGTCGATCTCCTCCACCGCGCCCTGCCCCACGTCGGCGATCCAGAAGTCGCCGTTGGCGCGATCGAAGGAGAAGCGCCACGGATTGCGCAGGCCGACGGCGAAGATCTCCGGCAGCCCTCGCCCATGCCGATGTACAGGAAGCCATCGGCGCCGAAGCGCATCGCGCCGCCGTTGTGATTGGTGTAGGGCTGCGGCACGATCAGCAAGACCTTGCCGGACGACGCGTCGGCGACGTCGGCGCCCGCGGACGGCGCCGTGTACCGCGCGACGACCGTGGCGCCGTCGCTCGCTCGCGTGAAGTTGACGTAGAACTGGCGGTTGGTGGCGAACTGCGGATGGAACGCGAGGCCCAGGAGCCCCTGCTCGCCGCTCGCCGCCGTGCTGCCGGCGATGTTGAGGAACGGTGTCGCGAGGAGCACGCCGTTCCTCACCACCCGAACCTGGCCCGTCTGCTGCACGATGAAGAGGCGGCCCGTGCCGTCGCGCGCGCCGACGATGTCCACGGGCTGCGTGAGCCCCGTGTACACCTTCGTCCAGGAGACCGCGGCGCTCGCGGCGAGGGCGTGGCACGCGAGGAGGGGGACGAGGAGGCGGAGCAGTGCGCGCATGGGGGATCTCCCGGGCGATATGCCAACGTCATAGTACCCCAATTCCGCCGGCGCGACCGCTTCGCGGAAGCCGCGCCGCTTCGTGCCAGAATCGCGCTCATGGACAGACCTCCTGCCGTCACGAAGCCCTCGCGCGACGAGGCGATCGCCGCGGTGCGCACGCTCATCCGGTGGGCCGGCGACGACCCCGACCGCGAGGGCCTCCTCGATACCCCGGACCGCGTCGTGCGCTCGTACGACGAGTTCTTCTCGGGCTACTCGCAGGACCCGCGCGAGATCCTCGCCAAGACGTTCTCGGAGGTCGACGGCTACGACGAGATGGTCGTGATGAACGACATCCGCTTCGAGAGCCACTGCGAGCACCACATGGTGCCCATCATCGGCAAGGCGCACATCGGCTACCTGCCCGACAAGCGCGTGGTCGGCATCAGCAAGCTCGCTCGCCTCGTCGACGTCTACGCGCGCCGCCTGCAGATCCAGGAGAAGATGACGGCGCAGATCGCCGACACGCTGCAGGAGGTCCTGCATCCCAAGGGCGTCGGCGTCGTGATCGAGGCCGCGCACCAGTGCATGACCACGCGGGGCGTCCACAAGCCCGGCGCCGCGCTCGTCACGAGCCGCATGCTCGGCGCGTTCCGCACCGACGTGTCCACGCGCCGCGAGTTCCTGGCGATCATCGCGCGATCGAGCGGCGGCGCCATCCCCAACACCTGAGATGGAGCTCGTGCGCCCCGCGAGGGAGCATCTTGCGAGCTACGTCGACGCGCTCTCCACCGGCTGGTCGTCCGACAACGTCCGCGGCAAGGTGGCCGCGGACGAGCATCTCGCGCGCATCGCGCGCGACGCCGACGCCTTCCTCGCGAGCCTCGAGGACCGCGAGGCGCGCGGCGATCCCATCGCGCTGCCCGACGGCACCCACGCGAAGCGCATCCCGGGCTTCGTGCGCTGGATGTGGGACGGCGAGTATTGCGGCTCCATCGGGTTCCGCTGGCAGCCCGGCACCGAGGCGCTTCCGCCGCATTGCCTGGGGCACATCGGCTACTCCGTCGTGCCGTGGAAGCACCGGCGGGGGCTACGCGACATCCGCGCTGCGCCAGGTCCTCCCGGACGCGCGCGGCGAAGGCCTGCGCTACGTCGAGGTCACCTGCGATCCGTCGAACGCGGCGTCGCGGCGCGTGATCGAGGCCAACGGCAAGAGATCGTCGAGACGTTGCTCAAGCCGGCGGCTTTCGGCGGGACGCCGGGGCTGCGCTACCGGATCGCGCTTTAGGCGAAGGCGCGGTACCGCCCGCGGCGCGCGATCGCGTGGCCGGTCGTTCGGCGCGTGATGCGGCAGGCGCGCGTGGAAACGTCACCTCGACCTGCGCGCGAAAGGCCGCGAGCTGCGGCGTGACCACGGCCTCGCTCCACACGAGCGACAGCGGCACCGAGTCGAGCGCCTCGCGCAGCCGCACGAACGCGACGCCCGCCATCGCGAGCTTCGTGGCGTACGCGGGCACCAGCGCGTAGCCCAGGCCGCTCGCGACGTAGCCCAGCTGCGCGGCGATCGAGCGCACGTGCTGGCCGATGCGCGGCGCGAGGCCCGCGTCGCGAAAGCCCGCGTGGATGCGATCGAACTGGTGCGGCGAGACCTCGCGCGGCGGCAGGATGAGCGGCTCCGGCGCCAGGTCCGCGAGCGCCACGGTGCGTCGCGCGGCGAGCGGGTGGCCGTCGGGCAGCGCCACGAGGAAGCGGACGCGCTCGAGCGGCCGCAGCGACAGTCCCGGAGGCGCGCGGTCCTCCCACACGAGCCCCGCGTCGAGGCGGCCGTCGACCACCGCCGCCACCACGTCCGCCGTGTGCGCCTCGGTGACGCGGATATCGACGCGGCCGAGCGCCGCGGGTCGCGTGCGCAGGATCGCGGGCAGCACGCCGAAGAGTCCCGACGGCACGCACCCCAGGAAGAGCTGCCGGGCGCCGCCGCTGCCCACCGCCTGCATCACGTCGCCGACGCGCGACGCGTGCGCGATGAGCCTCGTCGCCTCGTCGTAGAGCACGCGGCCGGCGACGGTCAGCGAGACGTGCCGGCGCGTGCGCTGGAACAGCGTCGCGCCGAGCGCGCGCTCGAGGCCGCGGATCTGCTCGCTGAGAGGGGGCTGCGAGATGCCGAGGCGCGCCGCCGCGCGACCGAAGTGAAGCTCTTCGGCGAGGACGGTGAAGTAACGCAGGTGCCGCAGCTCGACCTCCGGCGGGAGCGACGGCCTCGAATGGGCGTTGTCCGCCGTATTCATTCGATCATCCTATCAAAGTGTCGACTTTGACATATTGGACATATCAACGTGTTTGGCCTAACTTCGACGCCCTGGAACGATCACAACGCCTTGGAGGACCTCTTCACATGAATCTCAGGATGCTGGCCGCGGGCGCACTCGCCTGCGCAATGGCCCTGGCGGCGCCGCTCGCGCACGCGCAGGGGGCGTACCCCAACCGTCCGATCAAGATCCTCGTGCCC
>JBGAIS010000026.1:20860-29743 GCA_044225355.1 Casimicrobiaceae bacterium
GAGGGCCTCGCGCAATCGCTGGGGCAGCCCGTGATCGTCGAGAACAAGCCGGGCCAGGCGGGGAGCATCGGCGTCGCCGACTTCGCGAAGGCGGCGCCCGACGGCTACACGCTCCTCCTCGGCGCGACCGCGGCGTTCGCGTCGAACAAGTTCCTCTACAAGAACGTCCCCTACGATCCGCTCAAGGACTTCCAGCCGATCACCATGATCTCGACCACGCGCCTGCTCCTCATGGTGGGCGCGCACGTCCCGGCGAAGAACATGGCCGAGCTCATGAAGATCATGAAGGAGCAGCCGGACAAGCTCTCGTACGCGTCGTCGGGCTACGGCACGATCAGCCACATGACCATGGAGGCGTTCAAGCTCGCGTGCAACTGCGGCGCCGTCCACGTGCCCTATCCCGGCATTGCGCAGTCGACCACCGCCATGCTGGGCGGCCACCTCGACATGATGATCGACGCCGTGTTCACCGCCGCGCCGTACCTCAAGGACGGCAAGATCCGTCCGATCGCGGTGCCGATGCCCGCGCGCGATCCGCTGCTGCCCGACATCCCCACCTTCGAGGAAGTGGGCCTCAAGGGCTTCGGCCACACGTCGTGGACGGCGATGTTCGTGCCCGCCGGCACGCCCAAGCCGATCGTCGACACGCTCAACGCGGCCATCATCAAGATCGTGCAGTCGCCGGATTTCAAGAAGAAGTTCGACGGCCTCAACATCGTGACGTCCACGCCCGAAGCGGCGCAGAAGTGGATCGCGGACGACTATTACTACTGGGGCGACATCGTCAAGCGCGCCAACATCAAGGCCGAGTGACGCACGGCACCCCCACTTCACAAGGAGAGCTTCCATGCCAACGCAGCAAAGCGGCGCGCGCCCCACGTGCGGACTGCACCCGGACGGCGTCGTCAAGCCCAAGGGTCCCGCCGTCGACCCCAGGATCATCGAGCGCTTCCTGGCCCTCGAAGATCTCTCGGGGACCATTTCCGACGTCCTCGACAAGCTGGGCTATCGCGGCGTCGTCGGCGCGTCGATCCTCGTTCCCACGATCGCGACGGGCCGCGTGGTCGGCCCGGCGGTCACGGTGCGCAACGTGCCGCAGCACCTCGATCCACTGCAAAGCGTCACCGGCAATTTCAACCAGATGACGGAGATCGAGGGCATCAACGCCGCCGATCCCGGCGACGTGCTCGTGATCCAGGGCGTGCGCGACACGTCGAACATGGGCGGCATCGCCATGGCGTCGCTCGCCAAGCGCCAGGGCCTCGCGGGCGCGGTGGTGGACGGCGGCGTGCGCGACGTCGGGCAATCGCGGCGCATCGGCTTTCCGGTGGTGGTCGAGCGACGTGAGCCCCATCACGGCCAAGTGGCGCTGCGTGACGGTCGAGGTCAACGGGCCGGTGACCATCGCCAACGTACCGGTGCGCGCGGGCGACCTCGTCATCGCCGACGAGACCGGCACTTGCTTCGTGCCGAGCGCGCTCATCGAGAAGGTGCTGCCGATGGCCGAGGCGATCACGCACAGCGAGCGCGCGGTCATGCGCACGCCGGACGAGGGGCATCGCGTGCCCGCGCTCGCCCGCAATCTCTTCGGCCGCGGAGGCCAGAAAGCCCGGCCCATCGGCAGGCGGGCCGGGCGCGTCCGGTCCGCCGCCCCGCGGCGGCCGCCGCGGGCTTGATGAACGTCAATGCATGCGGCCCCGGTTGGTGTAGGCTTCGACCGCATGCAATCCGCCGTTTCGTCGTTGCCGCCGGGACGGAGGCCGCGTCCTCCTGCTTCCATTGCGGCCAGGCCAACTCGGGCCGGAGCCGCGCTGGCGCCATCGTTGCGGGCGCCGAGCGGCTGTTCCGGCGCGCGGGCTGCCCCGGCATCGCGCGCACGATCGACGCCGCGGGCCTCACCCTCTACTACGACCAGCGAACCGCCTCCGGCCCGCGCGCGGACGCCGACGACGACGAGCGCGCGCGCACGTCTCGCAGGCCGTGGCGGCGGGGCTCGTCGGCGCGCCCGTCGCGGGCGAGTGCGAGGCGGCGCTGCTGGTCGAGGGCATGCACTGCGGCGCGTGCGTGTGGCTCGTCGAGAGCTGGCTCGCGCGGCAGCCGGGCATCGTCGAGGCCCGCGTCAACTTCGCGACGCGCCGCGCGCGCGTGCGCTGGCGTGGCGTCCCCGCCGACCTCGCGCGCGTGCTGCGCGACGTCGCGGCCGTCGGCTATCGCGCGTACGCGTACGACCCCGCCCGGCGCGAGGCGCTGCTGCGGCGCGAATCGCGCGCGCTCCTCGTGCGCACGGGCGTCGCGCTCCTCGCGATGATGCAGGTGATGATGCTGGCCACGCCCGCGTACCTGGGCGAGGCGATCGAGCGCGAGTACCAGGCGCTCCTCGACTGGGCGAGCCTCGCGCTGACCGTGCCCGTGGTCGCCTACTCCGCGTGGCCGTTCTTCGCGGGCGCGTGGCGCAGCCTCAGCGCGGGGCGGCCCGGCATGGACGTTCCCGTGGCGCTGGGCGTGGGCGGCGCGTTCGCGGCCAGCGCGTGGGCGACCGTGACGGGCTCGGGGCACGTCTACTACGACTCCGTGACGATGTTCGTGGCGCTTCTGCTCGTGGCGCGCTACGCGGAGCTCCGCGCCCGGGGCAAGGCCAGCGCGGCCATCGAGGCGGTGGCGCGCGACCTCCCGCATACGGCGGACGTGGTGCGCGCGGGCGCGATCGAGACGGTCCCGGCCCACGAGCTCGCCGCGGGCGACCTCGTCCGCGTCGCGGCGGGCGCGACGCTTCCCGCCGACGGCGTGGTGGTGGACGGCGCGTCGAGCGTCGAGGAGGCGCTCTTGACCGGCGAGAGCCGTCCGCTGCGAAAGTCGGCGGGCGACGGGGTCCTCGCGGGGTCGGTCAACCGCGAATGCCCGCTCGTCGTGCGCGTCACCGCCGCCGGCCGCGCCACGACGCTCGCGTCGCTCGGTCGCATGGTCGAGCGCGCGGCTGACGCGCGCCCGCGCACGGTGGCCGTCGCGGAATCGATCGCGACGTGGTTCGTGGCGGGGCTTCTCGCCGTCGCGGCGGGAGCGGCGTTCTTCTGGTGGCAGCACGACCCGGGCCGCGCGCTCGCGGTGACCTTCGCGGTGCTCGTGGTGTCGTGCCCGTGCGCGCTCTCGCTCGCCACGCCCGCGGCGCTCGCCGTCGCGGCGGGGACGCTCGGGCGCAGCGGCGTGCTTGCGGTGCGGCCGAACGACGCCGGCGCTGGCGCGCGCAACGGACGTCGTCATCGACAAGACCGGCACGCTGACCCACGGCCGCCCGCGCGTGGTCGACGTCGCGGGTACACGGATCGCTCGACGCGTCCTCGTGCGCGAGTCTCGCGGCCGCGCTCGAGGCGGGCGCGGCGCACCCGATCGCCGAGGCGCTGCGCGGCGCGGCGGCGCCGGCGATGACCGCGAGCGGCGTCACGTCGAGGCCCGGCGACGGGGTCGAAGGCACCGTCGACGGACGCGCGTACCGATGCGGTCGGCGCGACTGGGTGCGCGAATGGGCGGGCTCGCTTCCGGACGTCGCGGCGCCCGACGACGCGATCGTCGTGACGCTCACCGGGCGAGACGGCCCGCTTGCGAGCTTCGTCCTCGCCGACGCCATAAGGCCCGGCAGCGCGAGGCTCGGTGCACGCCTTCGCGACCTGGGGCTGCGGGTGACGGTGCTCTCCGGCGATCGCGAGGCGCCGGTGCGGCGGATCGCGCAGGACGCGGGCATCGCGCACTGGCGCGCGGACGCGCGTCCCGCCGACAAGCGCGCCTTCATCGAGGCGCGCCAGCGCGAGGGCGCCACGATCGCGATGATCGGCGACGGCATCAACGACGCGCCCGCGCTCGCGCAGGCCGACGTCTCGGTGGCGCTGGGGCAGGCGTCCGCGCTCGCGCAGTGGACTGCGGACATCGTCGTGCTGGGCGACGACGTCGGCAAGGTCGGCAACGCTTTCGCGATGGCGCGGCGCACGTTCGCCGTCATCCGCCAGAACCTGGGCTGGGCGGCCGCGTACAACGTGATCGCGATACCGCTTGCCGTGACGGGCCACGTGTCGCCCCTGGCGGCGGCGATCGGCATGTCGGTCTCGTCGCTCGTGGTGGTCGCCAACGCCCTGCGGCTCATGAAGGCCTGACGCGTGGACGTCCTCTACATCCTCATCCCGCTCGCCGTCGTGCTCGCGTTCGTGATCGGGGCCGCGTTCGCCTGGTTCGTCCGCAGCGGGCAGCTCGACGACCTCGACAGCCCGGGGCATCGCGTGCTGCTGGACGACGATTCGCCGCCCGCCGCGCCCACGGCGCCACGGACAGAGGGACGGCACGGTTGACGTTCGTCAATATGAAAAACGCTTCATTCGACTAGTATTGGCCGGAATCGATTCGGCAACACGACCGCAAGGGGAGCTCACCGTCATGGCTTTGGACACGACCGCGACATTCAACTACAAGGTGGTCCGGCAGTTCACCGTCATGACCGTCGTCTGGGGCATCGTCGGGATGCTCGTGGGCGTGATCATCGCGGCGCAGCTCCTTTGGCCCGAGTTCCTGGGCGGCATTCCCTGGCTTTCGTACGGGCGCCTGCGGCCGCTGCATACCAACGCCGTCATCTTCGCCTTCGGCGGATCGGCGCTGTTCGCGACGTCGTACTACGTCGTCCAGCGCACCTGCCAGGTGAGGCTCTTCTGCGGGCCGCTCGCGGCGTTCACGTTCTGGGGGTGGATGCTGGTGATCGTGCTGGCCGCGATCACGCTGCCCCTGGGCTACACGTCGGGCAAGGAATACGCCGAGCTCGAGTGGCCCATCGACATCCTCATCACGATCGTATGGGTGTCGTACGCGGTCGTCTTCTTCGGCACCATCTTCCAGCGCAAGACGCCGCACATCTACGTCGCGAACTGGTTCTTCGGCGCGTACATCCTGACCGTCGCGCTGCTGCACGTCGTCAACAGCGCCGAGGTGCCCGTCTCGTTCTGGCCCATGAAGTCGTACTCCGCGTACGCTGGGGTGCAGGACGCGATGGTGCAGTGGTGGTACGGGCACAACGCCGTCGGCTTCTTCCTCACCGCGGGCTTCCTCGGGATCATGTACTACTTCATCCCGAAGCAGGCAGGCCGGCCCGTGTATTCGTACCGGCTGTCGGTGGTGCACTTCTGGGCGCTCATCTTCACCTACATGTGGGCGGGCCCGCACCATCTCCACTTCACCGCCCTGCCCGACTGGACGCAGTCGATCGGCATGGTCTTCTCGCTGATCCTGCTGGCGCCTTCGTGGGGCGGCATGATCAACGGGATCATGACGCTGTCGGGGGCGTGGCACAAGCTGCGCGACGACCCCATCCTCAAGTTCCTCATCGTGTCGCTGTCGTTCTACGGCATGTCGACGTTCGAGGGGCCGATGATGTCGATCAAGACCGTCAACTCGCTCTCGCACTACACCGACTGGACGGTGGGGCACGTGCATTCGGGCGCGCTGGGGTGGGTCGCGTTCATCAGCATAGGCGCCATGTACTACCTCGTGCCGCGCATGTTCGGCAAGCCGGCGATGTGGTCGACGCGGCTCGTCAGCGCGCACTTCTGGATCGCGACGCTGGGCGTCGTGCTGTACATCGCCGCCATGTGGATCGCCGGCGTGATGCAAGGCCTCATGTGGCGAGCCACCAACCCGGACGGCACGCTCACGTATGCCTTCGTCGAGAGCGTGAAGGCGACGTATCCGTTCTACGCGATCCGGCTCCTGGGCGGCGTGCTGTTCCTCGCCGGCATGCTGATCATGGCATGGAACACCTGGAAGACCGCCGTGGGCGGGCACGCCGTCGACGCGCCGATTCCCCGCACCGTGCACGACAGCCTCGTGTCGCCCGCCTGACAGGAAACGATCATGATCAACCAGGAGCTTGTCGAGAAGAACATCGGCTGGATGATCGGCCTCATCATCGCGGTGGTCGCCGTGGGCGGCCTCGTGGAGATCGTGCCGCTCTACTTCCAGAAGTCGACCACCGAGCCCGTCACGGGCGTTAAGCCCTATCCCGCGCTCGAGCTCGCGGGCCGCGACGTGTACCTGCGCGAGGGCTGCTACAACTGCCACTCGCAGATGATTCGCCCGTTCCGTGCCGAGACCGAGCGCTACGGCCATTACTCGGTGGCGGGCGAGTCGGTGTACGACCACCCGTTCCAGTGGGGCAGCAAGCGCACGGGGCCCGACCTCGCGCGCGTCGGCGGCCGCTACTCCGACGACTGGCATCGCGCGCACCTCGACAACCCGCGCGACGTCGTGCCGGAATCGAACATGCCCGCGTACCCGTGGCTCGCGAAGAACGCTCTGGCGCCTGAGGACATCGCGCCCAAGATGCGCGCGCTGCGCCGCGTGGGCGTGCCGTACACCGACGACGACATCGCGAAAAGCGCCGATGCCGTGAAGGGCAAGACCGAGCAGGACGCGGTCGTCGCCTACCTCCAGAACCTGGGCCTCGCGCTTCGCAACGTCAAGTAGCCATGCAGATCTATTCGATCCTCTCGAGCGTCATGACCGTGGTCTCGTTCATCGTGTTCATAGGCATCGTCGCGTGGGCGTACAGCCGGCACCGGCGCGAGCCGTACCGCGAGGCGGCGAACGCGCCGTTCGAGCTGCCCGACGAAATCGAAAGCGCCGACAGGAAGGTGTCGCCATGAGCGATTTCACGTCCGAATTCTGGAGCTATTACGTCGCGATCCTGACCATCGTCTCGATCGTGGCCTGCGGCATCCTCCTCTTCAAGATGGGCCGCATGAGGGTGGCGAAGCCGCCCGCGGGCAAGTCCGCCGACACCACGGGTCACGTGTGGGACGAGGACCTGGCAGAGCTCAACAACCCGCTGCCGCGATGGTGGATGTGGCTCTTCTACATCACGATCGTGTTCGCGTTCCTGTACCTCGCGCTGTATCCGGGCCTCGGCAAGCTGCCCGGCCTCCTCGGCTGGACGTCGGCCGGCGCGTACGCGAGCGAGACGAAGGCCTTCGACAAGAGCATCGCACCCATCTACGCCAAGTACCTCACGATGGACGTGAAGGAGATCGCGAAGGACCCCGCGGCGCAGGCGATGGGCGAGCGGCTCTTCCTCACGTACTGCGCGCAGTGCCACGGCTCCGACGCCGGCGGCGCCAAGGGCATCCCCAACCTGCGCGACCACGACTGGCTCTACGGGGGCGACCCCGCGAACATCAAGGACAGCATCACCAACGGGCGCAACGGCGTCATGCCCGCGCAATCGGCTGGACTTGGCGCCGACGGCGTGGCCAACGTCGTCCAGTATGTCCGGAGCCTGTCCGGCCTGCCGGTCGACTCGCTCAAGGCGCAGCTCGGCAAGCCGATCTTCATGAGCAACTGCGCGGCCTGCCACGGCCCCGACGGCAAGGGCAACATCGCGCTGGGCGCGCCCAACCTCACCGACGCCATCTGGCTGTGGGGCGGATCGCCCTCGGCGGTCACGGACAGCGTGGCCAACGGGCACGGCGACCCGTCCGCGACGGTGACGCGCATGCCCGCCCACAAGGACCTGCTGGACCCCGCGAAGATCCAGATCCTCGCGGCGTACGTGTGGGGGCTCTCGAACCGCGGCGACGGAGCGTC
This sequence comes from Casimicrobiaceae bacterium, assembly GCA_044225355.1. Lineage (GTDB taxonomy): Bacteria > Pseudomonadota > Gammaproteobacteria > Burkholderiales > Casimicrobiaceae > VBCG01. The sequence continues at coordinate 28,472 of JBGAIS010000026.1, forward strand.
CAAGTAGCGTGCCTACCGTAGGCGAGAAGCCGCGCGTGACGATCCCCGTCGTTCCGGCGGCGGAGGAAGTCGCGCTCTACGAGATCCGCAAGAAGATCTACCCGCGCGCGGTGCAGGGGTGGTTCGCGGGATGGCGGTGGGCCCTCATCTTCGCGACGCAGCTCGTCTTCTACGGCACGCCGTGGCTCACGTGGAACGGCCGCCAGGCGGTGCTGTTCGACCTCGGCACCCGCAAGTTCTACATCTTCGGGCTCGTGTTCTGGCCGCAGGACGTGATCTACCTCACGCTCCTGCTCATCCTGTGCGCGCTCGCGCTCTTCCTCTTCACGACGGTCGCGGGGCGGCTGTGGTGCGGGTACGCGTGTCCGCAGACGGTGTACACCGAGATCTTCACGTGGATCGAGCGCAAGGTCGAAGGCGACCGCCTCGCGCGCATCCGTCTCGACGCCGCGCCGTGGACGCTCGATAAGGTCGTCATCAAGGGCCTCAAGCACAGCGCGTGGTTCGCGGTGGCGCTGTGGACCGGCTTCACGTTCGTCGGGTACTTCTCGCCCATCCGGCAGGTCGGCATCGACGCCATCACCTGGAGCATGGGTCCGTGGGAGGCGTTCTGGCTCCTCTTCTACGGCTTCGCGACGTGGGGCAACGCGGGGTTCATGCGCGAGCAGGTGTGCAAGTACATGTGCCCATACGCGCGCTTCCAGAGCGTGATGTTCGACAAGGACACGCTCGTCATCACCTACGACGAGAAGCGCGGCGAGCCGCGGGGGAGCCGTCGCAAGGGCGTGGAGCCGCGCAGCCAGGGCTTGGGCGACTGCGTCGACTGCAACATCTGCGTGCAGGTATGCCCGACGGGCATCGACATCCGCAACGGCCTGCAGTACGAGTGCATCGGGTGCGCGGCGTGCATCGACGGCTGCAACCAGGTGATGGACAAGATGGGCTATGCGCGCGGGCTCATCCGCTACACGACGCAGAACGCGCTCGACAAGGGCTACGACGCGCGCGCCATGTGGAGGCGCGTGTTCCGGCCGCGCACGCTCGTGTATTCCGCCGTGATGGTCGCGCTCGTGGCGGTCACCGTCCTCTCGCTCGCGACCAAGAACCCGCTCAAGGTCGACATCCTGCGCGACCGCGGCGCGCTCGCCCGCGAGTCGGCGCCGGGCGTGATCGAGAACGTCTATCGCATCCAGGTGATGAACACCGACGAGACGCCCCGCCGGTACACCGTCAGCGCAAGCGGCGTGCCGGGGCTCACCGTGGTGGGTGTCG
>JBGAIS010000277.1:0-3444 GCA_044225355.1 Casimicrobiaceae bacterium
CAAGGTGAATCCCATCGACTTCGAGAACTCCGAGGGCAACCTGGGGCTCGCCAACTCGCTCCTTCGGCATCTCGCGGAGAAGCTTCCTATCTCGCGGTTCCAGCGAGACCTCACCGACTCCACGGTCCTGCGCAACATGGGCGTCGCGCTCGGCTACGCGCTCCTCGGATGGGCATCGCTGCGCCAGGGGCTCGCCAAGCTGACGGCCGATCCTTCACGCATGGCGGAGGACCTCGATGCCAACTGGGAGGTGCTCGCCGAGCCCATCCAGACCGTGATGCGCCGCTACGGCGTCGAGCAGCCGTACGAGAAGCTGAAGGCGCTCACCCGCGGCAGCCACGGCATGACGCGCGAGACGCTGCACGCGTTCATCGACGGGCTCGAGCTGCCGGTTGATGCGAAGGCCCGGCTCAAGGCGCTCACCCCCGCGACCTACGTGGGGCTCGCGGCGGAGCTCGCGCGGCGCATCTAGACGTCCGCTGACCCCTCACGGCGCGCGCCGCGACTTCCGCTCCGACAGGAAGGTCGTCACCGCGGGAATGAGCGAGACGACGACGATCGCGATCACGATGAGGGAGAGGTTCTCCTTCACCCACGGGATGTTGCCGAAGACGTAGCCCGCGTACACGAGCGAGCAGATCCACGCGAAGGCGCCGATCACGTTGTAGGCGAGGAATCGCCGGTACCGCATGCCCGCCACGCCCGCCAGGAACGGCGCGAACGTCCGCACGATCGGCACGAAACGGCCGATGATGATGGTCACGCCGCCGTACTTATCGTAGAACGCTTGCGTGCGCCGCAGGTGCTCCTGCCTGAACCAGCGGGAGTCGGGCTTGTCGTAGACGCGCGGGCCGATGTAGCGGCCGATCGCGTAATTGAGGGAGTCGCCCAGGACGGCGGCCACGACGAGGAGGCCCGCCAGCACGTGCACGTTGAGCCCCGCGGTGGCCACCACCGTGCCCGCGATGAACAGGATCGAGTCGCCGGGCAGGAACGGGAATACGACGACGCCGGTCTCGACGAAGATGATCGCGAACATGAGCGCGTACAGCCACGGGCCGTACTGCGCGGCGACCTGCGCCAGCGTCTGGTCGAGCGCCAGCAGCGAGTAGAAGAGCGTCGTGATCACGCCCGGACCCGCGTGGCTACGGCAGGATCTTGTCGGCGGAGACCTTGCGCTCGGGCTTGACGAGGTCCTCGCGCGACACGCCCATCCACATGACGAGGGTGGCCATGACGAGCGCGGAGGAATAGACGCCGAAGCAGATGCCGATGGCGAGCGCGAGCGCGAAGTAGTGCAGCGTCTCGCCGCCGAAGAAGTAGATCGACAGCACCATCATGAGCGTGCTGCCGTGCGTGATGATCGTCCGCGACAGCGTGCTCGTGATGCCGTTGTCGATCACCGTCGTGACGCTCGCCTTGCGCATCTTGCGGAAGTTCTCGCGAATCCGGTCCGCGATGACCACCGATTCGTTCACGGAGTAGCCGAGCACCGCGAGCACCGCGGCCAGCACCGGGAGCGAGAACTCCCACTGGAAGAGCGCGAAGAAGCCCAGGATGATCACGACGTCGTGCATGTTGGCGACGATGGCCGCCACAGCGAAGCGCCATTCGAAGCGGAAGGCGAGGTAGACGACGATGCCGAGGCAGACGAGGAGCAGCGCGAGCGCCCCGTTCTCGTAGAGCTCCTTGCCGACCTGCGGCCCCACGAACTCCACCCGCTGCTGCGTCACGCTGGGGTCGTCCGCCTTGAGGGCGTTCATCACGCGCTCGGAGAGCTGCGCGCTCGACACGCCTTCCTTGAGCGGCAGCCGGATGAGCGCGGTATCCGAGCGCCCGAAGGCCTGCGCCGAGAATTCGCCGAGCTGCAGCTTGTCGATCGCGGCCCGGACGCGGTTGAAGTCCACCGGGTGCTGGTATTGCACCTCGACGACCGTGCCGCCGCGGAAATCGACCCCGAAGTTGAGGCCGCGCGTCGCGAGCAGGATCACCGCGAGCAGGAACGTCACGAGCGAGATCACGTTGAACGCGAGCGCGTGCCGCATGAACGGGATGTCGCGCTTGATGCGGAAGAATTCCATCTGGCTTGATTCCTGGAAGCGGTCCGATGCGGGCGGGTCAGGCGCTGGGCACGGCGGCCGCGCCGGGGCGCCACACCTGCCCGATCGAGATCGAGTCGAGCTTCTTCCGGTTGCCGTAGATCAGCGCGACGATGCCGCGGGAGACGAACACCGCCGAGAACATCGACGTGAGGATGCCGAGGCAATGGACGACCGCGAAGCCCTTGACCGGCCCGCTGCCGAAGAGGAACAGCGCGACGCCCGCGATGAGGGTCGTCACGTTGGAGTCGAGGATGGTGCCCCACGCGCGCTCGTAGCCCGACTGCAGCGCGGCGTGCGGCGTCGCGCCCCAGCGGAGCTCCTCGCGGATGCGCTCGTTGATGAGCACGTTGGCGTCGATCGCCATGCCGAGGGTGAGCGCGATCGCCGCGATGCCCGGCAGCGTCAGCGTCGCCTGGAGCATCGACAGGAGCGACACCAGCAGCAGCAGGTTCACCGCCAGCGCGATGGTCGAGATGAGCCCCATGAGCAGGTAGTACACGCACATGAAGATGGCGAGCACGATGAAGCCGTACATCACCGAGTTGAAGCCCTTCGCGATGTTCTCGGCGCCGAGCGACGGGCCCACCGTGCGCTCCTCGACGATCTCCATCGGCGCGGCGAGCGCGCCGGCGCGCATCAGGAGCGCGACGTCGCTCGCCTCGCGCGTCGACATGCGGCCGCTGATCTGCACGCGCCCGCCGCCGATCTCCTCGCGGATGACGGGCGCCGTGATGACCTCGGCCTTGCCCTTCTCGACCAGCACGATCGCCATGCGCTTGCCGACGTTCTCGCGCGTGACTTCCTTGAAGATGTTCGCGCCGGCGCCGTCCAGGTTGATGTGGACCGCGGGCTCGTTGGTGCGCTGGTCGAAGCCGGGCTGCGCGTCGTTGATGCGGTCGCCGGTCAGCACCACCTGGCGGCGCACGACGAGCTTGCCGCCGGTACGCTCCGTGAAGAGGTCGCTGCCCACCGGCACGCTGCCGCCGACGGCCGCCTCGAGCACGCCGGGGTCGTCGTTGACGAGGCGGATCTCGAGCGACGCCGTGCGGCCCAGGATGTCCTTGGCGCGCGCCGTGTCCTGCACGCCGGGAAGCTGCACGACGACGCGCTCGGCGCCCTGCTGCTGGATGATGGGCTCGGCGACGCCCAGTTCGTTGACGCGGTTGCGCAGGATCTGGATGTTCTGCGCGATGGCGCTCTCCTGCGTCTTCTTGAGCGCGTCGGGGCGCAGGCTCGCGATGAGGCGGATCGCGTCGGGCGAGCTCGTGTCCTCGCGAAACGCGAGCTCGGGATACGTCTTCTCGATGATCACCCGCGCCCTGTTGCTCTCGGCCTGGTCGCG